>USGG01000026.1 GCA_900554215.1 uncultured Megasphaera sp. | reverse complement strand
ATACGGAGAAAAATATCGCCGCTATGAAATCGGAATTCAGCGCGACAGCTTCCCACATGGGGCACAATCCCCGCGTAGCTGAAGCCATGGTCGACAAGACCCACGGCTATCCCGACTACGCCGAGCCCGGCGAGATATTGTCCTTGTCGGATACGCAGGCCAAGGAACTCGGCATTTCCGAAGGGACGGCCAATTCGCCGGAAGAAGCGCTGAAGCTGTTCAGCTTGGGCGACGCATCGGTGCAGTATGAAGAAAAGAGCTGGAAGGACAGCATCATCGGCATCCTGCAGAACGAGTACGTCCGCATGGTCGTCATCGCCCTCATCCTGATGGCGATTTTCGTAGAAATCAAGACTGCCGGCATCGGCGTAGGCATCATCACGGCCATCATCTTAGGCGGCCTGCTGTTCTTATCCGGCGAAGATTCCCTGGGCGACAGCCTGATCGTCTTAGGCGCGTTTATCGGCAGCCTGTTCTTCGTCGGGATGGAAATCCTGTCTCCCGGCATGGGGATTTTCGGCGTCTTGGGCGTGCTGCTGCTCTTCGGCAGCTTATTTTATACGCTGGGGGCGACTATAGATTCTGTCTACATTTTAGCCGGCGGAACCGTCTTGTCTTTAGTTTTGTTTTATTTTGTCGGCAAGCGTCTGCCGAAGAGCCGGCTGGCGGCGAAGTTCATGCTGACGACGCAGTCGACGAAGGAGAAAGGCTATTCGTCCCAGTCTGATAAGAGCAAGTACCTGTATCAGCGGGGAAAAACCATTACTATTTTACGGCCGGCCGGCACCATCCGCATCGGCAAGGAGCGAGTCGACGCCGTATCGGCAGGTTCGTTCATCGAGCGGGACGTAGAAGTGCGCGTTGTAGAAGTAGAAGGGACGCGCGTCGTCGTCGAGCCGGTTCCCAAACGCAGCGAGTAAAGGAGGTACCTTATGTCCATATTATCAGTTCTTGCCGTACCGATTATCGTCATCGTCATATCCATTGTGGCCATATCCCTGTTTCTGCACTTCGTGCCTATCGGCCTGTGGATTTCGGCCATGGCTGCCGGCGTGTCCGTCGGCATCGTAAATCTCATCGGCATGCGCCTGCGCCGCGTCGTGCCGTCGAAGATTATCCTGCCGCTGGTCAAGGCGAATAAAGCGGGCCTCAACGTCAATGCCAACCAGCTGGAAGCCCATTATCTGGCCGGCGGCGACGTAGACCGGGTCGTCGACGCCCTTATTGCGGCGCACCGGGCTACGATGGCCCTGACCTTTGAACGGGCCTGCGCCATCGATTTGGCCGGCCGCGACGTACTGGAAGCCGTGCAGATGAGCGTCAACCCCAAGGTCATTGAAACGCCCTTTATTTCGGCTGTCGCCCAAAACGGCATCGAGCTGAAAGTACGGGCCCGCGTGACGGTCCGGGCCAATATCGACCGCCTCGTCGGCGGCGCCGGCGAAGCGACGGTCATCGCCCGTGTCGGCGAAGGCATCGTTACCAGCGTCGGCTCGGCCAGCGACCATTCGCAGGTGCTGGAAAATCCCGATGAAATTTCCAAGACCGTGCTGAACAAGGGCCTCGACGCCGGTACGGCCTTTGAAATCCTGTCTATCGATATTGCCGATGTCGACGTAGGCCGCAACATCGGCGCGCGCCTCCAGACGGACCAGGCGGAAGCGGATAAGCAGATCGCCCAGGCCAAAGCGGAAGAACGGCGGGCCATGGCTGTAGCGAAGGAACAGGAAATGCAGGCTTATACCCAGGAAATGCAGGCCAAAGTCGTCGAAGCACAGGCGGAAGTTCCCTTGGCCTTGGCTCAGGCCCTGCGGGACGGAACACTTGGCGTGATGGACTACTATAATATGAAAAATATCATGGCTGATACGGAAATGCGCTCGGCTGTGGCCCAGGCCGGCATCCCCAAGGCGAAGCCGGCGCCGGCGAAGGACGAAGGCCATAAAGGCGGATTTACGTCTGAGGCGGAAGAATAAGCAGGTGATACCATGGATATATTCGACGGCAGCCTCTTAAATTACGTCATACCCATTCTTATGATTATCCTGCTTTCTCTGCCCGACGCCATGCGTAAAAAGCGGCGCTATCCGAAGCGTCAGACCCCGCCGGCAGAGACACCGCAGCCGCCTGCGCCGGCTAAGAACGAACCGGAGCCGGCTAGGACGGCGCCGCGCCGCGTTCCTATACGGTCGCGAAAGGTCAAGGCGCCGGCAGAAGAACCAGCCGCTGCTGTTCCTGCCGCTGCGGCACAGCTGGCGGCATACGCCGCGTCGTTGCCGCCTCAGCCCAAATCGGCCGCGCCGGTCCGGCTGGCCAAGACAAAAACAGAACCGTGGAGCGGCCTGACGCCTGAAGCACGGGATCTTTACGCCGGCCTCGTATGGGAAGAGCTGCTGCAGCCGCCCTTGGCCCGCCGCCGCAACCGGCGCTAAGGCCCTCCATCGGACATAATGAGACAAAGTGAGGATAGGATATGATACGAGAAACTCGAATTAACATAGACGGCATTCCGGCCCTGCAGATTACCTGCGGCGATATGCCGAAGGGCGTCGTGCTGTTTTATCACGGCTGGACGTCGCAGAAGGAATATCAATCCGTCCGCGGCCATCTGCTGGCAGCTTACGGATACGACGTGCTCATTCCCGAAGCCGTAAACCACGGCGAGCGCGGCCCCATCGACTACAACAGCCCTGCGGCGTACGGTGAATTTTGGCAGACGATTTTTCAAAACCTCCGCGAAGCGCCGTCGATTATCAAGTACATACGCAAGTGGCGGCGGCACGTGCCCTGCGCCGTCATGGGCCATTCTATGGGGGCCTTTACGGCCTTGGGCGTCATGACCCATTATACCGAATTCCGTACGGCCGTAGCCCTGAACGGTTCCGGCTGGTGGGATGAATCGGACCGCCGGTTCCGGGCGGCGCTCCACATCGAAAAGCCGAGAAGCTACCGCGTGTTGGCGATGCAGATTCAGGCCATGGATCCCTACGCCTATACGCATAAGCTGGCCGGCCGCTCTATCCTAGCGCTCAACGGCGGTGCCGACGACGTCGTCAACAATAAGGCCCAGGAGCTGTATATGGAAAAGCTGGCGAAAGACAGCCAGGTTATCAGCCGATACGGGACGTACGATGGCCTGGGGCATTTCGTGACGACGAATATGATGGGTGACGCCGTACAATGGTTGGATGAAGCTTTGGCTATTCCGGTAAAATAGCCGGCTTGAAGAAATAAAATGAATAAGGGAAAAAGGCTGGGCGTCTGTGCGATGCCGGTCTTTTTTCATATAAAGACGATTGGAGGAAATCATGTATGGTTTTGCCTAATATATACATCGTAGCTTGCGGCGGGACTATTGCCGGAAGAGCGGCATCGGAAGAGGATTTGACGGGATATACTGCCGGCGCGGCGACGATAGACGAGGTGCTGCAGGCTGTGCCGGCCGTTCATCAGTACGCCCGGATTCGAGGCGAGCAATTCTGCAGCATAGACAGCTCTGACATGAGTGAAGGGCTGTGGCTGGCCTTGGCCGCCCGAGTGCAGGAGCTGGTCGGCAGGGACGACGTAGACGGCGTCGTCGTTACCCACGGCACCGATACGATGGAAGAAACGGCGTATTTTCTGAATCTGGCCGTCCACACGGAAAAGCCCGTCGTTTTCGTCGGTTCCATGCGTCCGGCGACGGCTATCAGCGCCGACGGCCCCTTAAATCTGCTGGAAGCCGTGCAGGCCGCGGCCCAGGCCGAAACGGGCCGTTACGGCGTCGTCATCGTCATGAACGGAACGATTTGCAGCTCCCGGTTTGTAGAAAAGACCGACACGACTCACGTCGACACCTTTAAAAGCCGCCAGCTCGGCTATATAGGGCTGATGCAGGACGGACGGCCTGTGTTTTATCAGGCTCCGCTGCGCCGTCATACTTATGAGTCCGGCTTGTCCTGCTGCGGCTGCACAGTCCTGCCGTCTGTCGCCGTCGCCTATGCCTATGTCGGCATGGACCGCTGGATAGAGTCCCTCATCCCGCAGGGCGTCTGCGGTCTCGTGCTGGCCGGCTTTGGCCACGGCCGCATGCCCGGAGCCGTATGGCAGTCCCTGCAAAAGGCAATGAAAGAAGGCCTCGTCGTCGTGCGGGCCAGCCGGACCCTGGGCGGAGCCGTTACGCCCGTCGCCGAATACAAGGGTACGATCTGCGCCGATACGCTGACGCCGCAGAAGGCGAAGATCCTGCTGCAGCTGGCACTGCTCAAAACGAGGAATATCCATGAGATCGAAGGAGCGTTCCGGGAATACTGATTGGCCAAGGAGGCCTATTCCCTATTCGTTTTGAGTGTGATAAAATAAAAAAGATATGAGAATAACGTATACAGCGATGCTGTGAATTATATAGTGACAGGAGAGATGCACGATGAAAAGATATGCGAAAGTTTTTATAACCGCCGCCCTGGCTGCAGGCCTCAGCACGGCCGCTTTTGCGGCGAATAATGCGTCGCAGCTGACGGACATCGACAATTACTGGGGAAAAGCTGCCGTACAATATTTCTATGACCGCCATTACGTCAGCGGCACGGACGGAAAATTCCGTCCCAACGAGGACATTACCCGCGAAGGCATCGCAGCGATTATCAACAACATGATCGGCGAAGATTCGGCGGCAGTGACGACGGATTTTAAGGACGTCAAAGGCCGCTGGTCTGAACGGGCCATTTCTTCTCTTGTCGATAAGCAGATCATGAGCGGCTACAGCAACGGCACCTTCCGGCCGACTCAGAAAATCACGCGGGAAGAGTTCGCCGTTATCGCCTACAATTACATGAGCTATAAAGGCATGGCGACGACGGGCGAGCAGACCGTCCCCTTCGCCGACGAAGCCAAGATTTCTCCGTGGGCTAAGGAAGCCGTCAACGCGATGGGGGCGGCAGGCTACATGACGGGCTCCAACAACATCTTCAATCCGAGGGAATACGTCACTCGCGGCGAAGCGGTCAACGTATTGTACCGCATCGTCATGACTGCCGATTCGGCCCAGGCGGCGGCGCCGGAAGCAACGCCGGAGGAAGCGTCCCTGGAAACGAAAGTATTTAAAGATATTACAGAAGCCTACGGTTCGATTAAGAAATTTGCCGGCGACGGCATTATGTACTGGCAGGGCGATACGCTCCACATCGGCGTGAAGACGCAGAAGAATAAGGACGAACTGGAAAGCGTCCTGGCGGCGGATAAGACCATACCGAAAAACGTCGTATACGTACAGACGGCTAAATACAGCTATGACGACTATAAGAAGATGATGTCCAAAGCCGAAGAAGTATACAGAGCTACGGAAGCTACGGATGCCGTTGTCAAGACCGACGTCGATTATCTCAATGAAAAAGTCGTCCTCACTGTACAGAACATTTCGGAAGAAACGCGGGCTAACCTGGACGACGCCCTCGGCGGCGCGCTGCGCATCGTAGTTCAGTAAATATTGTCGCAAAAGGAGACGTTTGCATGAAATATAGAGCCTTGGCGGCGGTTTTAGGCGCCGCTGCTATACTATCCGCAGGCGCTGCTTCGGCAGAAGCGCCGTATACGGACTTGAACGCATTGCCCCAGCGGGCTGCCGTCGACTACTTGTACGATACGCAGTGCCTGACATTCGTAACGGGCGATCAGTTTTATCCGAATACCGTGTTGACTCGCGGCGATTTGGCCCAGCTCATTTACAATGCTGCCGCCAATATGCCGTTAGCGAATCCGGAGTTTAAGGACGTCCAGCCGGGACGGGCTGCCGACGCCATGGCGGCCGTAGCGGCCCAGGGCATTTTGACGGGCTATGAAGACGGTTCGTTCCAGCCGGATAAAGAAGTGACGCGGGAAGAATTTGCCGGCGTCCTGTATCGGTATCTGCAGTACTGCCGCCTGGCGGACGCCGACGGTGAGGTAGAAGCATACGCCGATGAAAGCGACGTATCGCCGGCTGAGCTGACGGCCGTTCAGGTGCTGCACAGCAAGAATATCATGGTGCCGGAAGATAACCGCTTCCGCCCGAAAGACGGCATTACCCGCATGGAAGCAGCCGAGGTCATATACCGCCTGCTCCATTCGGACGAAGACTACGTATCCCACGTGCAGGTGGAAATGCAGGTCATGAAATGCCTCAATGCCGAATACGGCTCGGCTGTGGCTTATTTCCGGTACGGGACGATGTACTGGGAAGGCAATACCCTCGTGTTAGGTATAAAAGGCAGCCCGGGCCGGTATTTGAAGGATCGCATTGAACATGAAGTAACCCGCGCCGACGCCGTGTCTATTCGCCGCGTTCGCTTGAGCCGGAGCGACTACGACCGCATTCTGAATAGCGCCGTTAATACGATCGTGCGGACGGAAGGCGTACAGATCTACGTCGGCTCCATTCCTGATTACGTCAACGAGCAGGTCGTCATCACGGTCCGCCGCCCGGTGAGCGAGCAGACCCTCAAGGCGTTGACCGAACGGGTGGGCGCAGGTGTTATCCGCATTGAAACCCTGGCTGCTCCGGGAAAGGCTGTCCATGTGCAGGAAAATCGCAGCGATGACGGCGAAGGCTACGACGTGGACCGCCGCGGCCGCCGTCACGACAATATCAGCTATTCGCCCCTCGTAGACCAGGCGACGTCCAACGCTATCGCTTACGTGGAAAACGATGTAATGAATTAAAAAAGAAATAAAATGAACCGACCCTTCAACGTCAGAGTTTCAGGTCTAACGTCAAAGGGTCGGTTTTTATGCGTTGGGGAGAAAGAGTTCAGTCAGCTTTTGGCAGGAATGGACGAGGTAATCGGGATGAAGGCTTTCTAAAAAGGACGTGTCCCGAAAGCCCCAGGTAACGAGGACTGACGTCAGGCCGGCGTTGTCCGCCGTTTCCTTGTCTACTTCCGAATCGCCGACGTAGACGGCTTGTTCGGGCCGGCAGTTTAAGAGGTGCAGGGCTTGTTCTATCATGTCCGGCGCAGGCTTTTTGCGGTATTGCGGTGATTCGCCTATGGAGAAATCGACGAGGCGGCGGAAGAATTCGTCGTGGAGGAGCGATACGGCGCCCTGTCCTTTGTTGGAAACGATGGCTGTCTTGTATCCGCCGTTCCGCAGCGCCGTCAGCATGTCTGCGACGCCGTCGTAGGGACGTGTATTGCCTTGGCAGTGGGCGCTGTAATATTGCTTGAACTCTTCAGCTAAAAGGGCCTGCTCGTCGGTCGGCACGGACGGAGCGGCCCGCTCGATCAATCCCGTATAGCCGTAGCCCAGGCAGAGGCGCACCTTCTGAGGAGGGAGCTCCGGCAGCTGGTGGAGCCTGAATATATGATTTAAACTATGAGTCAGCTCGGACAACGTATCGAGAACCGTGCCGTCCATATCGAAGATGATTGCTTTGTAAGAATGTTTTATTTCATGGGGCATAACGGCCCGCCTCCTTTGCGCAGTATACCCATAGTATACCGTTCCCGACGGTCTTTGTCCAACGGCGAAGGCTTCCTAAATTCATAGTGCTTCATCCTAAATAGGCTAGTGCTAAAATAGGTGCAGTATGATACAATAGGGAAAGATATTTGATAGAGAAAGATAGAGGAGAGGTTGATATGGCGAATTTGTTACCATATGCTATTGTAGCTGGCATTGCAGTTGTCTTTTTTGTAGTATGCTATATTTTATTTTCCGGCGGCAGCTCGGAGAAGGAAGAGAAAAAAGGAAAGAACCGCCACGGCCGAGCCGCGTCCGAACGGCCTGGTCAGGGCAAGTCGTCCCTCGGGTACGACGAGGCGGAAAAAAGACGCTCGGCTCAGCCGCAGCAGCCCGTCAGGGAGGATACGGCGCCCATTCCTCGCATTTCTAACGTAACCGTGCGGGAGCGTCAGGAAAATCCCGACGAGACGGCTTTCGTGACGACGAAAGGAGAAGCCGTGCGCCGCGACGGCAAAATCGTATACGAAGAACCGCATCGTCCGGCTAAGAAGCAGGAACATCTCGACGCGACGCAGGTATTGTCGCGCGAAGAAATATTAGAAGCTATGGATAAAATCGATAAAGAAGAGGCTGCGGCTCACAAGGCGAAGGAAGAAGAAGCCAAGAAGAAAGACATGGCTGAAACCTTGCGGAGTGCCAACGCCGCCGAACGGCCTGACGGAGAACGGGACGGCGAAGAAGCTCCTAATGCCGCCCTGGCCGATATGGCCGCCGTCGTAGCCGCCGATTTAGCGGCGAAATCGCAGGGTGAAGCCGCGGCGCGGCCGGGACGCCGCATCGAACAGGAAGTCATGGCTGAAACGGCGAAGGCCGCCGCTAAGGGCGTCTCCGACGAAACGCAGGTCATCAGTCCGGCGGCGCTGCGCAGAAAACAGGAGGAAACGGCTGCTGCGGCAGACGAAACGGTTATGTTCGACGCAGGCCGCTTGTCCGATGCTATGCGTCAGACCGGCGCGGCCCCTGCAAGAGATGAAACGGCCGTCATGCCGCCGGTACGGCAGCATACGCATACTGACGCCGGCAACGAGACGAAGCAGCAGAAGAGCCCCTGGGACAACGACCTGTCCCGCTCGGCGGCGAAGGCTGCGCCAATGGCCGGCCGGCCGTCTATTTGGGAAGCGGCTCCCGAAGCCGATTCGCCCTTTATGTCCCAGTGCACGGCTCATTTCCTGCGTCAATTCGGCATGGTGACCGAGGATATGAAAGCGCAGGCCGCTTCGATTACGGCGGCGGCCTTCCGCCGCATCGGCTGCCGCTCCGACGGCGAACGAAAGAAAGCCCTGTCGTCGCTGCTGGCCCAGGAAGCGCTGCAGAACGTGCAAAAGGCCTACGTGGCCCATCCGAAGGATTACGTCGCGGCGATGGCATTGCAGGCCTTTGCCGATATCGTGCAGGGCTCGCCCGTTTCGACGCGCCATCTCGTCGCCGTCGACGCGCTGAAAATCATGCCCTACTTGTCGGATAACCACTATAAGATACTGTCTGTCCTGCTGCTGTTCCTGTATTCGCGCAATTCCCATAACGTCGACGCCGAAACCTTCGGCCAGTACATCGACAAGTATGTACTGCCCTTCCTCGACGGATTCCCGACGGAACGGCCTTATTACCAGCAGCTCGATTATCTCCACTGCACGGCCTTTGAAGGCAAGGAAACGCACTTTGCTGAAATCCTGGCTGATTCATATCCGCTCTTGTTCCGCTACCGCGGCTTTACGGAAGAGGAACTGCGCAAGGTGCTGAAGGGAACGCCCATGCCGGCGGAATATATCGTCCGTTCCTTCAATTCGCCCCTGGTGAAGCTGGCTATGATCGACGAAAGCATGGCGACGCGGTTCTTCCGCCTGGCCGGCATTTCCGACAGGGCCATGCAGTCGCAGCTGCTGCGGCTGGCGAAAAAACGGCCTGCCGGCTTCGGCGGCGAAGAAGCCTTGGATATCATGGAAGATATTTCGCCGGTACTGGCCGATTTGGGGGACATTTGGGACAGCACGATGCTGCGCATCTCCACCTTGTCGCTTTTAGGCTTGTATTTAGCGCAGGGATATATCAAGGAACAGATCGGCGAAGAATTCGATTTGTCCCGCTGGTTTGAATAAGGAGGATCTGCTATGAAGAAAATTCGCAAGGCTGTCATACCGGCTGCCGGCTTCGGCACCCGTTTTTTGCCGGCGACGAAGGCTACGCCGAAGGAAATGCTGCCTATCGTCGATAAGCCGACGATTCAATATATTGTAGAGGAAGCCCTGCAGAGCGGCATCGAAGAAATCCTGATCATCAGCGGCCACGCCAAGCGGGCCATCGAGGACCATTTCGATACGAATCCGGGCCTGGAAATGCATTTGGAAAGCCACGGGCAGGAGTCGCTGCTGAAGATGGTCCGCAGTATTTCGGAAATCAACATCCACTACATCCGGCAGAAGCACATGCGCGGCTTAGGCGACGCTATCTTGTGCGCCCGGTCCTTTATCGACGACGAACCCTTTGCCGTCCTTCTCGGCGACGACGTCGTATACAAT
Source organism: uncultured Megasphaera sp. (assembly GCA_900554215.1). Lineage (GTDB taxonomy): Bacteria > Bacillota > Negativicutes > Veillonellales > Megasphaeraceae > Megasphaera. Next base: position 14,742 of record USGG01000026.1, on the reverse strand, counting down.
GAAACGAACCCGGCTCTGCGCCAGATGATTGACATTTATAACGACTTGGGCGCGACGATTTTGGGCTGCCAGGAAGTGCCCTTGGAGAAAGTATCGTCCTATGGAATCGTAGCCGGCGTTTCCGTCGAAGGAAAGAATGTCCTGCGGGTTACGAATATGATTGAAAAGCCGTCTGTCGAAGAAGCGCCGAGCCGTACGGCCGTCCTGGGCCGTTACATCATTACGCCCGACGTCTTTGAAGTGCTGGCCCGCACCGAGCCGGGCAAAGGCGGCGAAATCCAGCTGACCGACGCGATTCAGACTATGGCGTCGCGCGAAGCCGTATACGCTTACTGCTTTAAAGGCAAACGCTACGACGTAGGCGATAAGCTGGGCTTTTTAAAGGCGACGGTCGAGTATGCCCTGCGCCGTCCCGATTTGGGAGAGCCCTTCCGGCAGTATCTGACGGATTTGATGACAAAATAAAATGTATGCGTGAAATGGAGAGTACCGAAAAGGACTCTCTATTTTTTTGTTTGAATTGGAATATTAAATAAAATAATTATTATCAAAAATATTTACATCAGCCTTCGTTTGATATATAATAAATAAGTAATAAGTATCAGTATCTATTTGTGAAGGAGAGGTTGGCTATGTTTCAGAACAGCGATTTTTGGATTGGCTTAGGTATTGGCGTTGTCGCCGGTGTATTTGGGTATAAACTGCTTACGGAACGGGAGCAGCAGCTGTTGGCCCTGCAGCAGCCGACAGCCGGGACGGTGACGGCCGATGTGCCCTTGGCTGAATTACAGCGTCAAAAAGAAGAATTGGAAGACTTGATCGCGGCGCAGGAAGCAGCGGCAAAATAAGAAGCGTTATAGAAAAGACTGTCGCCATGGCGGTGACGGTCTTTTTTACACTGGTAATCATTGATAAGAAGGGACGGCTTACTCACGTGCTTCCTGTATCGAAATGGGATTTTATCATCCGCGCTGTGCGCATTTCATCGTATCTTCCGGGGCGCATCCGCTTGTACAGCCGCAAGCTGGTTGGCAATGCGGAGCTGGCCGGAAAGATATATGCCTATGTGGCCAGCTATAGGGAAATTGATAAGGTAGAAATCAATATTGTTACCGGTTCCGTGCTGATTTTGTACAGGCCGCAGGTGCTGCGGAGCAATGCCGAATTGGCCCGGGTGGAACAGTATATCATGAACCATGCGGAAAGGAGAGGTTGATTATGTCTTATGCTTCCGGATTTATGTTGGGAGCTTCTATCGGAAAGGCGATTCATAACATGGTGTCCGGCGGCGGATTTTCTCCGGCCGGAGGAAGGGGCAAGGGAATGGGAAAACAGGTTGCCAATCCTTCCTATGCGGCTCCGGCTATGCCTGCCGCGCCTGTCAGACCGAATATACCGGCTTTTGCCTGCGTATCTTCTACACGGGGCCGACGCCGGTATCGGGCTGCCGCGTTAGTGCAGAATCAGCCCCTGGCCGAGCTGCTGCAGCAGGCTCTCGGCAGTTTGCCGGCGGCACGGCGCGTGGAAGTCAATGCGGCGACAGGGAGTATTCTGGTATGCTCGGACAATGAAGGGGCTCTGGATACGTTGGAACGCTATTTAGGGGAACGTATTTTTCCCGTTCTTCCGGCTTCGCCGTATGTGCCGGCGACCATTCAGACGAAAACGGCTGCGTCGGCTTATACGGATGTGCTGTATGAGACGCTGAATTTTTTGAATTCTGCCGTATCGCAGAAGACGGCCAACGTCTTTGATTTGCGCTCCCTCTTGTCTCTCTTTTTGGCCGTGCGGGGCATGCGCAAGATGATCGGCCAGAATCAGCGTCCGTCGGGACCGCAGATGCTGTGGTGGGCTACGTCGCTGATGAGGGGGCGGAGATAAGATGTATACGTGTTGTACCCTGCCGCTTCACAGCGTGCTGCCCCTGCGCATGCGCTCTATCCTGAGCGTCAAGCTGCGCCAGATTCCCGGCGTGGCTGCCGCCTCGTCTGACGAGCAGAAGCTGACCATATACTACCAGGGGAAGGTGGATCTGCGAGTTATCCGCATGTTGGTCCGCTCCTTTGAGCAGAAATACGGCAAAGCCAAAGAAGATAAAAAAGAATGGGACGTAGCGGCATACCGGCGCGAAGCGATGATTTCTGTCGGCGGCTTTATCGCCATGAATATTTTACGCAAAACGAATCCGGAATTTTATGACGGCATTCTCCTGTTCCGGCGCTTGTTTACCTTATTCATTGCCCGGCGGTTTATCCAGAACGGCGTTATGGGCGTTATCCGGGACAAACAGGCTAATGCCGATACGCTGACTGCTACGGCTGTGGCCGCGTCTGTCCTAGCGGGCAAGCCCGAATCGAGCCTGACCTTGCTGGCCCTTTCCAATGGGGCGGAAATGCTGACGGAATATGCTGCCGAGCGGGCGCGCCGCCAGATTTCGGGCCTCTTGAAGCTGGACCAGCGGGACGTATGGCTCGTGGAAAACGGACGGGAACGAAAGGTTCCTGTCGACTCTTTGAAAGTCGGCGATACGATCGCCGTCCATCTGGGCGAAAAGATCTGCGTGGACGGGCAAGTCGTCGGCGGGAATGCGGCAGTCAATCAGGCCTCCATTACGGGCGAATCGAATCCGGCTATCAAGCAGCCCGGGACCTTTGTATATGCCGGCAGCGTCATCGAAGCCGGAGACCTCGTCGTCAAGGTAGAAAAGGTCGGCGCCGATACGTCGCTGGCTCAGATTATCCATTTAGTCGAAGAGGCGCAGACCCGCCGCGCGCCGGTACAGAATTTTGCTGATAAGATGGCCAATATGCTCGTTCCTATTTCCTTTATCGGCGCGGCTATTGTCTATGGTGCGACGAAGGACTGGCAGCGCGTGCTGAACCTGCTGTTCATCGACTTCTCCTGCGGCCTGAAGCTGTCGACGGCGACGGCTATTTCTGCGGCCATCGGCATGGCGGCCCGCAAGGGGATTCTCATTAAAGGCGGCAACTACATCGAAAATCTGGCCGATATCGATACGGTTGTCCTCGATAAGACCGGCACGATTACCATGGGCGTACCGCAGATTGCCCATATTTCTACGGTTCCCGGCGTAGGCGAAAAGGAAATGATTTTACTGGCTGCGTCGGCGGAAATGCACTCCGTTCATCCGCTGGCCGTAGCGGTGCAGAAATACGTCAAGGCTCACGGCTGGGACGTACCGCATCACGATATGTCCGAAACGGTTGTAGCCCGCGGCATGAGGGCCTCCGTGCCTCCCTTTGAAGACTTTGCCGGCGGCGACGTCCTCGTCGGAAGCCGCCGCTTCATGCAGGAAGAAGGCGTGCAGGGCATGCCGGAAAAAAGCGACAAGTCATGGGGAAAAAATCTGCTGTTTGTCGCGCGGGACAAGCAGTATATCGGCTGCCTGACGATTGAAGACCCGGTTCGCCCGGCTATGAAGAAAACCCTCAATCAAATGCGCCGCATCGGTGTAGACGAAGTCATCATGCTGACTGGCGATTCCAAGGAAGTGGCGGCAGAAGTGGCCCGCGAAATGGACATTGATTCCTATCATGCTGAAATACTGCCAGAAGATAAGGCTAATTACGTCATGAAGCTGCAGAAGCGGGGCAGCGTCATGATGGTCGGCGACGGCATCAACGACGCGCCGGCCCTGGCCTTTGCCGATATCGGCGTCAGCCTGGGCGGCAACAAGACGGATATAGCGGCTGAATCGGCAGCTATTACGATTCGCTCCGAAGATCCGGGAAAATTGTATGATGCATTGAAGATTGGCCGGCAGACCATGAAGGTCATCAATCAGAATTTTACGGCGACGATTGTCGTCAATTCAGCGGCTATGCTTCTCGGCGCGCTGGGGCGCATCAGCCCCTTATGGGCCGCAGTCATCCACAATACAGCGACGCTGGCCGTCGTATTGAACAGCGTGCGCATTCTCGGCGTGTCTCGCCGCATGGTGAAAGCGTAATTTTATCCTGACATATAAGCTCCTTTGTTCTGGGAATTCCCTGCAGTTGGTACAGTGAATCAGCTGCAGGGAATTATTTTTTATCTGCCGGGGTGGAGAAACAATTTTATCCGGAATTTTATATTTTTTTATGTATACATCACCATATTAGTATGATATACTACTGTATGAATGACGAAAGTCAGTCCTAACCATTAAAGGAGTGAAAGAATACATGTTAGAATTACGCCATGTATCGTTTTCCGTTCCCGACGAAAATGGTACGAAAAATACAAAGGAAATTTTAAAAGATATCAATCTGGTCATCGACGAACAGAAATTCGTCGTCATTACCGGCCCGAACGGCGGCGGCAAATCGACGCTGGCTAAATTAATCGCCGGCATTGAAAAGCCGACGAGCGGCCAGATTTTCTTCAACGGCCAGGACATTACGGACTGGGACATTACGAAGCGGGCCCAGAACGGCATCGGCTACGCCTTTCAGCAGCCTGTGCGCTTCAAGGGCATCACCGTCATGGACCTGCTCTGTCTGGCGGCGGGCAATAAGAAGCTCGACAAATGCGTCGTCTGTCAATACCTGTCCGAAGTTGGCCTGTGCGCAGAAAATTACATCAACCGCGAAGTGGACGCGTCTTTGTCGGGCGGCGAATTGAAGCGCATTGAAATCGCTACGATCGTAGCCCGCAAGAACACGGAGCTGGCTATTTTTGACGAACCGGAAGCAGGTATCGACTTGTGGAGCTTCCATAAACTCATCAAGGTATTTGAAAGAATGCACGATCAGAAGCAGTCGATTCTCATCATTTCCCATCAGGAACGCATTCTCAACATTGCCGATGAAATCGTCCTCATTGCCGATGGCACGGTCCGTAAGGTCGGCACGAAGGAAGAAGTCCTTCCCGAATTGATGGACGTCGTAGGAAACTGCAAGTTTTATAAGGAGGAAGACTGATGGATAAGTATCAAGAACATTTGCTGGAAGTCATTGCCGATTTGCATGGCATTCCGGAAGGCGCATATAATATCCGCTCGAACGGCCAGAGCGTCGGCCGCGCTTCGACGGCTCATATCGAAATCGAACCGCAGAAGGACCGTCCGGGCATCAACGTGTATATTAAGCCGGAAACGCAGCACGAAGCCGTGCACATTCCCGTCGTCCTGAGCCAGGCCGGCCTCAAGGACGTCGTATACAATGATTTTTATGTCGGAGAAGGGGCTGACGTCGTCATCGTCGCCGGCTGCGGCATCCACTGCGGCAGCGACGACGGTTCACAGCACGACGGCATTCATACCTTCCATATCGGCAAGAACGCCCGCGTCCGTTACGTAGAAAAGCACTACGGCGACGGGGACGGCAAGGGCCAGAAGATCATGAACCCGGAAACCATCGTCCATATGGAAGAAGGCAGCTATATGGAAATGGAAACGACGCAGATCAAAGGCGTCGACTCGACGAAGCGCGTTACGAAGGCCGATTTGGCAGCCAACGCTACGTTTATCGTCAAGGAAAAGCTCATGACAGACGGCGCGCAGTTTGCTGAAACGGATTTTGAAGTCGAACTGAACGGGAAGGATTCCAGCACGGACGTCGTATCCCGCGCCGTTGCCCGCGGCACGTCCCACCAGATTTTCCGGGCCAAGGTTATCGGCAACGCCCAGTGCCACGGCCATTCGGCCTGCGACTCCATCATCATGGACGACGCCAAGATTTCGGCGATTCCCGAACTGACAGCCAACGATACGGATGCAGCCCTGATTCATGAAGCGGCTATCGGCAAGATTGCCGGCGAACAGCTGACCAAGCTCATGACATTAGGCCTTACGGCAGAAGAAGCGGAAGAAATGATCATCCAGGGCTTCTTAAAATAATAGGCGCAAGAGAAACCAGTCTTTCCCCACTAGGGGGAGGCTGGTTTTTGCATAGGCGGAAAGAGTAGGCAAAAAGCGGGAAAATAGTGTACAATAAGGAGAAAAAGGAGGGGGACGGCATGAACGGAGAGGCGGCGTTTCGCCGATATGCAGATTTTGACGCAATACTGAATTCTATTTACTGTGCGATTTTTATCGTCCATACAGACGGCCGCGCCGTATACCGCAACGGAGCGGCTGACGAGCTCAAGGCGGAATTGGGTGTGACGGAAGACGAGCTTATCGGCGCGCTGGAGGCGCAAATCGACATCGTACATGGGCAGGGGCGCTTTGCCGTCGCAGTAGAGGGCGGCATGATTATCTGTCATCTTCTGCCGTGGACCCAGGCTGGGCAGCGGCAGGGCAGCATTATCGTCGCCCATATATCGGGGAAAGAACGGTGCTCCGCCCAGGAATTGGACAACGTGATAGACGTGCTGGAAGAAATCGACGCCATTTTGGAGGTCGTCGCCGACGGCATCGTCGTGGCTGATAAAAACGGCGTTATCATCCGGGTCAACAAGGCGCTGGAAACGACCCTTGGCATCAAGCGGCGCGACGTCTTGGGCCGTTCTATGGAAATATTCGACTGGGAGCATTCCGTCTGCGGCGAACTGATACGCAAGATGAACGAAGATCCTAAACGCATCGTCGTGTCGGGAACGTACAAGCAGAAGGAGCTCTTGTGCACCGGCGCGCCCATATTCGACCGGCAGCACCGCCTCAAGACTATCGTCATCAGCATACAGGACATGTCGGCTCTCAATACGCTGCGCAAAAAGCTGGAAGAGCAGCGGCTGTACACGAAGAGCTATATGCGGGAAATATCCTTGTTCAACGGCAGCGGCGGTCCCATCGTGGCTCACAGCCCAGCTATGAGGAAGATACTTCATCTGGTGCACGTCGTCGCCGACGTCGAGTCCGTCGTATTGATTACGGGCGAGTCGGGGACGGGGAAGGAAGTCGTCGTCAACGAAATTTATCACACGAGCCGGCGAAAGGATAAGCCCTTCATCAAGATAAACTGCGGCGCCATTCCCGATACCTTATTCGAGTCGGAGCTGTTCGGCTACGAAAGCGGTGCCTTTACAGGCGCGCGGCGGCAGGGCAAGGTCGGCTTTTTCGAGCTGGCCAACAAGGGGACGCTGCTTCTGGACGAGGTGGGCGAGCTCAGCCTGGCGGCACAGGTCAAACTGCTCCGCGTGATACAGGAAAAAGAAGTGCAGCGCATCGGCGCTGCCAAGCCGGTTAAGGTAGACGTCCGCCTGATTGCGGCGACGAATAAGGACTTGTGGAGCATGGTCTGCCAGGGGACGTTCCGGCAGGACTTGTATTACCGTCTCAACGTCATCCATATCCACATTCCGCCGCTGCGGGAGCGGCGCGAGGACATCATTCCCCTGGTCAACTATTTCCTGAAGTATTTCAATGAAAAGTACGGCAAGGAAAAGGAGATTTCTCCGGAACTGTACCGTTTCCTCATGCGTCAGGACTGGCCGGGCAATATCCGCGAGCTGGAAAACGCCGTCGAGACGATGATCGTCCTGCCGTCGGAAAACAAGCTGACGCCCAGCCACTTTGTCGGCAAGGGCACAGGCGAGGATTCCGGGGCGGCAGTCAAGGTGCAGCGTCTCGTGCCGTGGAAGCGAGCCGTAGAAGAAATGGAAAAGGAGCTTTTGACGCAGGCATACCGGGAATACCGCTCGACGCGGGCTATGGCTAAGGCACTGCAGATAGACCAGTCGACGGTCGTGAGGAAAATGAAAAAATGGGGCGTCGGCTCCCATGAAGAGGATAAAAACGATGCAACATAGCATACTATCGATGTAAAAATGCATCGGTTTGACGAAGGCGGTATAGCTATTGCATTGGCAATAAGGGGCAGGCATATCGGCATACAGGTGATGTAAATGTACATCATGATGGATGCCGATATGTTTTTTTATTTCGATAATTACGCCATTTATGTCTTTTTAATATTTGGCATATTTATTTCATATATATTTGTGAAAGACCCATCAGGTATAGGATAGTGTATGAAATATGAGTCCAGCGAAGGAGGGGTTTGGTATGTTAATGACTAAACAACAATTCCAAGACAGCATTCGCGCCAGAAAACCGATGAACGTATGGTTCCTGGGAGAGAAAATTGAAGACGTTACGACCTATCCGCCCTTGGCGGCCAGCTTTAACGCCATCTCCAAGATCTACGAACTGCAGCATCGCCCGGACTGGCAGGATCTGATTACTGTTCCGTCACATATGCTTGACGAACGGGTCAGTATTTACAATGCTCCCCTCCGTTCGGCAGAAGACGCGAACCGCAAGACCAGAGCCGCCAGAGCGCTGGCTGAAGTCATCGGTTGCTGTACGCACCGCTGCACCGGCTCGGAAGCATTTGCCGGATTAGGCCCTGCGTGCTACGATATGGACCACGATTTGGGCACCAACTATTTTGAACGCTTCATGAATTTCCTGAAATACGTACAGCAGAACGACTTGACCTGTACCGTTACGGTAACGGACGTCAAAGGGCTGCGGACGGCGCCGCCTCATGCACAGGCCGACCGCGATTCCTACGTCCACGTCGACGAAGTCCGCGAAGACGGCATCGTCATCAGCGGGTTCAAGTGCAATCAGACGGGCATCCTCTTCGCTCATGAAATCGTCATCGTTCCGACGACGAACATGAAGCCGGAAGACAAAGATTTTGCCGTCGCCTGCGCCGTTCCTGCCGATACGCCGGGTTTGACCTTTGTCTTGGGCCGTACGCCTCAGGATAAACGCTTCTTCGAAGTCGAAGGCGATATCGAAGGCATCGACTTGGGCAAACAGTATGCCGACCATCAGGCGCTCGTATACTTTGACCGCGTATTCGTACCGAATGAAAGAGTATTCCTCTGCGGCGAAACGCAGTACGTAGGACGGCTCCTGAGCTACTTCACGGCAGTCCACAGACTAACGGCCGGCGGATGCAAGGCCGGCGGATGCTCGGCTCTCTGCGGCGCGGCAAGTCTGTTGGCCGATATGGTCGGCGTGCAGAAAGCCGGTCATATCCGGACGAAGCTCACGGAAATGGCAATGACTGCTGAAACGGTATACGGCCTGTCCATCGCTTCGGGCGTAGAAGGATTCCAGCATCCCAGCGGCTTCTGGATTCCCAACCCGCTCATGTCCCATACGTGCAAATACACCTGCACGAAGATCCCCTTCGACGCTGTTCGGTACGCCCGCGACATCTTGGCAGGCTTCGGCGAAACGGCTCCGTCCGAACTGGATATGAGAAATCCCGAAGTCGGCGAACTGTGCCAGCGAGCCTTCAACCCGGGCAACCCGAAATACAATGCCTTCGACCGTCTGCGGGCCAGCCGCTTCATCGAACACATGGTACGCGGCTCCAACTGGACGGCTATGGCCCTCCACGGCGGCGGCAACCAGGAAGCGTCGACTGTCATGGCCAGAATGTATACGGACTGGGAATACCTGAAAGGCCTCGTAAAGGTTGCTACGGGTATTGAAACAGACGCGCAGAAAGCCGAAGAATTTATCGACACCATCGGCAAGCGCCAAGGCCGTATCTGCACGACTCTCGATTTGCCGAAGGTTGAAAGCTGAGGTTTGGGCAGCAGATAGGGAAAGCGATGTACCGTAGTGTAACCTAAGCAACGCATGGTAAAAAGTATACTCCTCGCACGGCTGGAGGAGTATACTTTTTCTATTTGAACGGCTTTGCGGCAGCGTATATCCTCAGGATATACAGGACATGCATTCAAGATATAAAACTACACCATAATGGTGTTGATTGAGTTGACAAGCCGTGCTATAATAATATAAACGATAATTACTATACGTTGATGGTACTGCCTGCATGATGCAGGCGTGACATAGGAGAAGGAGTGAATCATCATGAAAATAGAAGAAGGCACGATCTTATCGATTGAAGAAGACGGCCTTGCCGAAGTAAAGGTCGGCCGCCATTCGGACTGCATGGCCTGCGGCGCTTGTCCCGGCGCGGAACACATCGTCGTCAAGGCGCTGAATCCTATCGGTGCGGAAGTGGGGCAGCACGTCAAATTTGAAGTGCGGGAAGTCAACATCATCATCGGCGCCTTTGTCTGCTTTATCATGCCGCTTATCGTCGCCGGCCTCGGAGCCGTCGCTGGTCACTGGATCGGCCTTTCCCAAGGCATGGATGCCATGCAGGCTGCGATTGTCGGCGGTATCGTCGGATTTCTTATCGGCGTTGTCGGCGTCAAACTGTTTGACCGCTCATTGACGAACGATATCAATGCCAAGCCGAAGATTATCGAAGTCTGCCGCTAGCTATTTCATTATACTGCGTAAAAATCCGTATGGGACGACGTGTTCCATACGGATTTTTTATCGTTTGTTAATTTATCAGCGAATCTTTCAGCTCGAGCTGCGTGCCGTCTTGCAGCTGGACGGAGGTAATGGAAATGCTGCTCTGCAGCCCTTCCAGCGTCGCTATGCGGAGCAGCTCGGCCTGGGCCGGAACGGCGGCGTTCAGCCGGAACTGGCTGGTATGAGCTTTGCCGTCGGCGTAGAGGGCTATGCGTATGGGCGCGGAGAAGAGGCGCGTCGAGTCGGTACGGCGCAGCTCGTACAGGCCTTTGACTTCCCGGAGGGTTTCCTTACCCTGTGCGGACAGCTTCGGCGTGTATTGGATGCGCAGGTATGTATCCTGCTCCGTGCTGCCGCGAACGACGGAAGCGGAGAGGCCTGTGATCTGGATGAGGGCATCGATGCGCTGGGAAACGGGCCGGTTGGCCGCTGCCAAGGCTGCTTCAGAGGCCTGCTGCAATTCCTGTACGACGGCGTCCGGGTCGGCAAAGGCGACGACGCGCCATTGACGGGCCGATGTCTTTTCCATCTGAAAGGTAATGGGAATGGACGCTTGCAGCGAGTCGTTGTAAAAGGTTGCCGTCAGCTGGGCGTAACCCGAACCGTCCTGGCGGCTCCATGACGCCGATTCATAGCGCCAGCCCGAGGCGGGAAGGAGCAGACCTGCTTGGTTTTCCACGTCGGCAATGATCTTTTGCCCGGCTTCCAGCTGGTCTTCGTCTGAATCGCCGGCGAGGATTGTCTGGCAGGCGCGGATAAACTCTCCTTTTACCGGCAAGCGCAGGGCGCGGGACGCCGTCGTTTGGCCTTCCTGCCGGCGGATCAGACTGTCGAAAAGCTGGCCGGCCAGTTCGGCCTCGTCCGCTGAGAGCGACAGGGTTTCGTTGTCTCCGGTCTGCGCGGCGGCGACGAGGCGGGAAAATGAGTACTCCGGCGTAGCCTTATATATGGTTTCATAAGACAGGCTGGCGGCGCCGATACATGCGGCGATGACAGCGGCGGCAATTAGTATTTTTATATCTGGTTTGGGAATAGACGATACTTTCATAGCCGGTTCCTTCTTTGCATATAGTGTGGTACGGCTCTCATTATATCATAAAAAAGGAAAAAGCGTCGGTTTTCTCGAATATAGTTAAGAGAACAAGGGTTATACGGAAGGATGTGACCAGTTGTGATTACGCTGCATGACAAAACAAACGGCAAGACGTATACCGTAAAGGAAGGAACGACGCTGCTGCAGCTTTGCTCCGAGCAATATGCCGGCGCGGAACCGCGCATTGCGGCGGCGCTGTATAATAATGAATTTGTAGGCTTGCAGACGAAGGTAGGGGAAGACGGAGATATTTCCTGGTTTTCCATGGCGACGCTGGAAGGCAATCAATGCCTTGTCCGCACGGCGATTATGCTGCTCGTGCGGGCTGTCAGCGATCTATACCCGAAGGGGCAGGTGTTTGTAAAGCACGCCCTGCGCAAGTCGCTGTACTGCGAGCTGGATATTGGACATACCGTGACCTATCGGGACGTCGAATCGATCAAGCGGCGAATGCAGGAAATCGTTGCCCAGGATGAGCCGATTTCCCAGGTCGTCCTCAGCGCGGAAACGGCAATGGACATGTGCCGCAACCGCCATATGGAACGGGAAGCGGAGCTGCTGCGCCACGTCGGCCTCCAGAACGTCATGACCTATCAGTGCGGCCAAATCTTCGATTATTATATGGGGCCTATGCTGCCGAGCATGGGCTATTTGACCTGCTTCAACCTGCGTTCCTACGCGCCGGGCGTCATATTGGAAACGCCGAAAGTGGATAATCCCGACGAGCTGCCGCCGTATAAGGAAATTCCCAAGATGGCACGCCTGTTTTTGGACGCAGAAGAATGGGGGCGTATCGTCCGCTGTCAGTACGTTTCCGATTTGAACCGCTATATTGCCGACGAAACGATTCAGGATATCGTCGATATGGCCGAAGCGCTGCAGGAAAAGAAGCTGGCCGAAATTGCCGACTACATCGTCCGTCAGCGGCCGAAAATCAAGGTTATCCTCATCGCCGGCCCGTCGTCGGCGGGAAAGACGACGTTCTGCAAGCGGCTGACGACGCAGCTCCGCGTCGTAGGGCTGCGGCCCGTAAAGATATCGCTGGACGATTATTTTTACAACCGCGAGGATACGCCGAAAAATCCCGACGGAAGCTACGACTTCGAATCCCTGCGGGCTATCGACATCCCTTTGTTTAACCAGCAGATCGACGAGCTGCAGCAAGGACGGGACGTCTGCTTGTCCCGATTTGATTTCGTGAGCGGAACGCGGCATTTTGACGAAAAGCCCGTCCATCTGGAGCCGGAGCAGCCCATCGTCGTCGAAGGGCTCCATGCCCTGAACGATTCGCTGACATACATGCTGCCGCGGTATGAAAAATATAAGATTACCCTGGGCGTACTGACGCAGATCCGCATTAACGACCACAACCGCATTTCGACGGCCGACACGCGGATTATCCGCCGCATGGTACGGGACCAGCAGTTCCGCAACCGTGGGCCTCTGGATACGATGGACATATGGGCCGACGTGCGCCGCGGCGAAGAAGTGAACATTTACCCCTATCAGGAAGATGCCGATACGATTTTCAACACAGCCCTGCCGTACGAGCTGTCCGTGCTGAAGCCCTACGCCGAGCCCCTGCTGCGCTCTATTGACAAGGAAAGCTCCCATTATGCCGAAGCGCAGCGGCTGCTGAAATTCCTGAACCCCTTCAAGGGACTGGATGCGTCCGTCGTTCCCAGCAATTCTCTCCTGCGGGAATTTATCGGCCCTGACCGGAAACAGCCCTGACAGAGGGGCGGGATTCCGGCTTTTTCCGGTCTCCCGGCGATTCCCTAAAAATATATTGACAAAGCATTTACAGATAGATATAATAGTAAAGTCGAGGTAGAAATATGAAACTACAAGTCGAAGAAGCACTAAAGGAGGAAGGAAGGAAAGTTCCTTTTTCCTTTCAAAAGCCGGCTGCCGATTTAGGTGATGTAGACGCTTTTCCTTGGAAAAACCATGTTGTGGCTGTGGAAGGCGCGTTCTGGTCCGATGGCACGCACATCGTCGTCAAAGGAACAGTTCGTACATCCGGCATGTATGCATGCAGCCGCTGTCTGATGCCGGTATCGGTGGATCGGAATGCAACACTGTCTGAAGTCTATGGTACGGAAGCAGAGCTTCCTGATGACGTATTGCCTTATAACGGGGAATACATCGATTTGACGGAGACAATTAGAGAAACGTTGATCCTCAGCGAGCCCATGAAGGTGTTGTGCCAGCCTGACTGTAAGGGCCTGTGCCCGCAGTGCGGCGCAAACTTGAATGAAGGACCCTGTAGTTGTCCTACCGACAGGATCGACCCGAGACTCGCCGTCTTGGGGGATTTATTAAAATCAAAGCACTAAAATACGTACCATGGTTTAAGGAGGTGCAGAACATGGCAGTACCAAAGAACAGATTGTCCCAGACTCGTCAGAAAATGCGTCGTGCAAACTGGAAGCTGACAGCGCCGGGTTTCGTTGAATGCCCGCAGTGCCACGAAGCAGTAATGCCCCATCATGTATGCCCCACTTGCGGCTTCTATAAGGGCAAACAGGTTGTTAACAACACAACAGCTGAATAAGAGTATGAAATAAAAAGAGCGTCCGTAAGGGCGCTCTTTTTGGCAATGCCATGGAAAATACGGTGGCAGCTCTATGACGGGCAGGCCGATTCATGGTATAATAAACGGTACAGCTTGCGTAGTGAAAGGAAGGATATTCATGCGGGCTATGGGAATAGACCCGGGAACGGCCATCTGCGGCTTCGGCATCGTCGACGCCCAGGGAAGCCGTCTTACACCGGTTACATATGGAACGATTCAAACAACGCCGGACCACAGCGACGGCGAACGCCTCGTGACTATCTTTGAAGGGCTGAACGAGCTGTACGCTAAGTATAAGCCCGATATTATCGGCGTAGAACAGCTGTTTTTCAACCGCAACGTCACGACGGCTATTACCGTCGGCCAGGCCCGCGGCATCATTCTCCTGACGGCGCAGCAGGCCGGCATTCCCTTGCTGGAATTTACGCCGCTGCAGGTAAAGCAGGGCGTGACGGGCTACGGCCGGGCGACGAAGGAGCAGGTCATCGATATGACCATGCGCCTGCTGGGCATTCGCGAGAAAATCAAGCCGGACGATGCGGCCGACGGGCTGGCGATGGCCATTTACGCCATTTATTCCAGCCATTCGCAGCGTTTGAAAAGGACGGTGCAGTTATGATTGGGTATGTCAAGGGGATTGTGACGCATATATTCCGCGATTCCTGCTTTGTCGACGTCCACGGCGTCGGCTACCGCGTGTCCATTCCGGCGTCGACGATGGACAAGCTGGCGCTGAATCGGGAAATCACCTTGTTTACGTATATGAGCGTCCGTGAAGACGCCATCGTATTATATGGGTTTGCCACGCAGGACGAATACGATTTGTTTATG
>USGG01000025.1 GCA_900554215.1 uncultured Megasphaera sp. | reverse complement strand
GATCACCCAGATCTACGAAGGCACGAACCAGGTACAGCAGATGATTATTTCCGGCTCTATCCTGCGGTAATCGTACTCTCCACACATACAGAGCTTGCCATTTCTATTCCCCAAAGCATCTCCCGGCAGTTTCCGCCGAGAGATGCTTTTTTCATTGCCCATACGCCGCCAATGCGCTACAATAACATCAAACCCATTCACGCGATATACGCGAAGGAGGATATGATGATCACTATTGGCAACGCAGCCCTCGACAACGGCATGCCCAAAATCTGCGTCCCCATCGTCGGACGCACTGTCGAAGAATTGATACAGGAATGCCGTTACCTGCAAGATAAACCGTACGACGTCGTCGAACTCCGCATCGACTTCTTAGCAGACGTCACGTCCCTTCCCGCCGTCGGCGAAGCTCTGGCAGCCGTCCGCAGTGAGCTCCCGAACAGCGCCCTCTTGTTTACCTTCCGCACGAAGGAAGAAGGCGGCGAAACGGCCGTCCCGGAAGCCTATTATTTTGAATTAATCCAGTACGCCGTCGCCAGCGGCAAGGTCGACGCCGTCGACGTAGAATATTTCCGCAATCAGGACAGCATCCGCCAGACACTGGCTGTCGCCAAGGAACACGGCGTCACCGTCGTCATGAGCAACCACGACTTCGAAAAAACGCCGTCTTTCGACGAAATCACGGGCCGTCTCATCGGCATGAAGCAATTAGGCGCCGACGTAGCCAAATTGGCCTGCATGCCGAATTCGGCTAAAGATGTACTCACCCTCTTATCGGCTACGGAAGCCATCAAAGCCCAGTACCCGGACGAACCGATCATCACCATGTCCATGGGCAAATTAGGCGTCATCAGCCGTATCAGCGGCGAACTCTTCGGCTCGGCCCTGACCTTCGGCTCGGCCAAAAAAGCGTCCGCTCCCGGCCAGCTGGAAGTCACTGCCCTACGGCAGATTCTGCAAGCCCTCCATTAAACGCATTTTCCCAAGCGTTAAACGTACCAAAGCAAAAATCCCTCAGACCCGGAAAACATGTCCGCCGTCTAAGGGATTTTTCATTATGCAATTATCGTTTTCGATGGAGCGAGAACCACCGCATCCTGCAAGCTTCGCTGCAAAAGGCCGTCCGTTTGTCCTTCGCCTTTGTGACAGTGACAGTTGTACCGCAATACCGGCACGTAAAGGTCCGCTGCACCGCGCCGGGCGCAATGCGATGCGAACTCCGGGAATGCTTCCAATACAGCCGTTCGCAGTGAGCCGAGCAAAATTTAATTCGCTTGTCCTTCGGGTCGACGACTTCGACGAGCCTGCCGCATTTCAAACAGCGAAACGCGCGGATCACGGCGTGTTTTCCCCGCTTCGCCGTTTGATGAACGTTTAGCCCGCGGCGATGGGCATACCGCCGGCACGAAGGGCTGCAATATTTCTGCGTGACGCGGTCCGCCGTAAAGGGAGCGCCGCATACGACGCAGGTACGCTGCTGTTTCATCTAAAAACCCTGTTATACTTTATTGACCCGTACCCGTTCGATCGTCGGATTGCCGTCTTTGTCTTTGGCAATCGTGTCTACGCGGATTAAATCGAGTTCCGGCTTGAATTCCTTGAGCAGGCGCTGTACATCTTCATTCATAGCCAAGCCTTTCTGGAGGGCGCGGTATACGATCGTGGCAAATTCGTAACGGGTCATGGTGCGGTCGCCGCCGAAGGTTCCATCAGGATACCCTTCGATAATTCCCTGCTGGGCCATCTTGCTAACTGTTTCATAAGCCCAGTGGTTTTCCGGCACGTCGGAGATGTGCTATTACTTTTTTACAATATGAATCATACAAATTGTTCCCCCCTGATGATAAAATATGTTTTACATCTCTATCGCCTCATAATGCATGTATATGCAAGCACCCTGCGTGCCTATTACATTAAAAATTCTAAAAAAATAGACGCCTCTAAATGTAGAAGCGTCTTGCCGACTCATATATAGTTTATATGCTTTCACTGAGACGAACTAATTCGTCCAATATTTCTTCTGCTTTTTTATCGTTAACTATCGTATAATCGGCCGCCGACCGATACAGGGCAATGCGTTCATCGTACAAGTCGTAGACCTTTTGCTTGCCGTCTTTCAGCAAGGGCCGGCTGGCTACGTCGACGTTGGTTACGATATCGTCGGGCGAGCGGTCTAGGAAAATGACGACGCCGGTTCGTTTTAAAATTTTGATGTTGACGTCCCGTTTGATGACGCCTCCGCCGCAGGCCACGACCAGTCCTCTCCGTTTCGCCAGCTCTTGGGCAGCTCTCGTTTCAGCGTCGCGGAAATACTCCTCGCTGACGGCAAACATGTCGGCGATAGTCTTTCCTTCTAATTGGACTACAAAGTCGTCGGCATCTACAAACGTTCTCCCCAACCGGCTTGCCAACTGTTTTCCTAAGGTCGTCTTCCCGCTGCCCGGCATGCCGATGAGCACGATATTTTTATCTTCGTTCATACTGCCGCTCCATTTCCGCTGCAATGGCCTCGATGACTGCCGAATCAATGGCCCGGCCCTGCCAGATTTCTTCCGCTCCGACGGCTTGGGCCACGAGCATATACATGCCGTTTACTATCTTCGCGCCGTTTCGTTCTCCATATTCCAGCAGCTTCGTCTTTTTGGGATTGTAAATAATATCGACAACGGCTTCATAATGCGAAACGCTGCGCTCCGGCAGGGGAGCTCCGCCGATGTCGGGATACATGCCGACAGGCGTACAGTTGACCAGCACATCTCCTCCGTCGTCGGACAGCTCGTCGTAGCCGATCATGCCGATATGCAGGCTGTCGGCAAAGGCCTTGAAATCGGCCGCTTCCGTTATTTTCCGCGATACGACAGTAAGTTTTGCCGCCTTTTTATCAGCCAGGCATTTTAAAATAGCCCGCGCCGCGCCGCCTGTCCCCAGGACGATGCAGGACTTTCCTTCTACGGCGACGCCGGCGTGATCCAGAGAACGGCCGAAGCCGTAGTGGTCCGTATTATAGCCGAAGTTTCCCCGGCTCGTCATGTGTATCGTATTGACTGCGCCGATAACCTGCGCTTCTCCGGCAACGTCGTCCAGCCACGGCATGACATCTCTTTTATAGGGAATCGTCACATTGACGCCTGCATACCCTTGTTGTTTCAGTTCTTCCAGAGCTTTTTCCACGCCGCCGCGCTCTACTTCAATCAAGTCGTACTGCCCATCTATGCCAAGCAGTTCAAATATGCGCTTGTGAATCGCCGGCGACTGACTGTGCCCCAGCCGTTCACCAATGAGCCCGAGTTTCATGGCTGATGCCCTCCTTATCGGACGGATAATTGCCCAAAATTTTAAAATACTTGCACGTCCGTTCCAAGGCCTGCAGCGTGCGGACGACGCCGGGGTCCTTCATGCTACCCATGACGTCGATATGAAAGAAATACTCGAAGGGCCGCCCTTCAATAGGCCGTGATTCCAGATGGGTCATATTCATATCGTTGTAAAAGAAATGCCCCAACACGTGATACAACGCACCCGGCGCATGATGAACAGTCAGGACAAGGGTAATCTTATCCGCCAGCCCCGGCTCTTCCGAATGGGGAGCAATCACAAAAAATCGGGTAAAATTCGTCGGATTGTCGTTGACATCGCGCTCTAAAATAGTCAGGCCGTACATATCGGCAGCCGTACTGTTGGCAATGGCGGCAATATCATGACGCCGTTCCTTCTGTACAAATTGGGCGCTCTGCGACGTGCTGTAGTAAGGACACACCGTCCAGTCGGCATGCTTTGTCAAATACTTCCGGCACTGGGCCAATCCCTGCGGATGGGAATATACCGTCCGTATATCTTCTAATTTCGTGTCTCCATACGCCAGGAGATGATGCTCTACCTTCAAATATCGTTCGCCTACAATACGGCAGTCATACTTGTGTATCAAATCGTATACTTCCGTTATACCTCCTGTAGAGGAGTTTTCAATAGGCAGGACGCCGTAGCGCACCGTGCCGTCGGCCACGGCCTGCACTAAGTCAGCGAATTGCCCATAGTATGTCGGCGTTATAGGCTTCCCGTCAAAATGTCCCATCATCGCCCGATAGCTGTATGAACCGGGAGTTCCGAAGCATCCGACAGGAATGGAATACTCGTCTGTCGCCATATATTTTCACATCCTTTTTTCTGTAGAAAGCCATACGTCCAATATTGCCCAGCTTGCCGCCGCCTCGACGACGGGCACGGCGCGCTGGACAATGCAGGGGTCGTGCCGCCCTTTGATTTCCAATGTGCAGTTTTCCTGCGTATCCGTATCTATCGTCTCCTGCAGGCGGCTGATGGACGGCGTAGGCTTGATGGCAACGCGGAACAAGACAGGCATGCCGTTGGTAATGCCGCCGTTGATGCCGCCGTTGCGGTTGGTTTTCGTCTTGACGGCGGCCCCGTCGTAATAGAAGGCGTCGTTGGCCCCGGAGCCGCGCATGGAAGCTAGGGCAAAGCCGTCGCCGAATTCGACGCCCTTGACGGCCGGCACGGAAAACATCATATGGCTCAGGGCGCTTTCGACGGAATCGAAGAAGGGATTCCCCAATCCAGCAGGCAGGCCCGTAATCATGCATTCGATGATGCCGCCTACCGAGTCGAGGTCGCCCTTAGCCGACATGATTTCTTCTTCCATTTCAGATTGCTTCGTCTTGTCCAATACGGGCAGGGTTTCTTGTTTCAGCGAGGCAAACAGCGCTTCGTCCTCGCCTAGGGGATTAAAGGCCGCGTCGCGGACCGAGCCGATTTGCAGGATATGGGCGCCGACGGCGACGCCGCGCCGCTTCAATATCTGTGAGGCCACTGCGCCGGCAAAGACCAACGGCGCCGTCAAGCGGCCGGAAAAATGCCCTCCGCCGCGGAAATCGTTATATCCGCCGTAACGGATTTTTCCGCTGTAATCGGCATGACCGGGCCGCATGATATGGCGCAGCTGGCCGTAATCCTTGGAGCGGTGATCGCCGTTGCGGATGACGGCGCACAGGGGCGTCCCCGTCGTATAGCCGTTGAAAAAACCGCTCTGCACTTCAAAGGCATCGGCTTCGGAACGAGCCGTCGACATAGCGTTTCGCCCCGGCACGCGGCGGGCCATTTCCGTCCGCACGGCGTCCCAGTCGATGGCTTCTCCTGCCGGCAGGCCGTCGAGGACAGCCCCGATAGATACGCCGTGGGATTCGCCGAATATGGTCAGGGCGGCGGACCGCCCGAATGTATTGTTCATGCCTTACTCCTCCACTCTGTATATCCCGCCGAGCTTGGCAAAATCCTGCCAGAAGTCAGGATAGGATTTGCGCACGCATTCGGCTCCTTCGATGATCAGCTCGCCGCTGCAGCGCTGCGACGCAATGGCCAGGGCCATGGCGATGCGGTGGTCGTTCCAGCCGCTGACCCGGCCGCCGGTAAAAGTACCGACGCCGCGAATGATGAGGCCGTCCGGCTCTTCTTCTACGCAGCCGCCAATTTTATTGAGCTCCGTCGCAATGGCGTGAAGGCGGTCACACTCTTTCAGCCGCACGCGGGCTCCATGAACAATGTGCGTCGTTCCCTGCCCGCAGGAGGCAGCCACAGCCAAAATCGGCACTAAATCGGGACAATCTTCCACGTCGATGACCTGACCCGTCAACTGCGCCGGATGCGCCGCGATAGAATCCGTCTGCCCTATGACAGCGCCCATGCGCTGCAAAATGGAGACGATGACTTCGTCGCCCTGAGACGACGAATGGCGCAGGCCCAAGCATTCCACAGGGTGTCCCAGCGTCCCGGCTGCAAGCCAAAACGCTGCCTGCGAATAATCGCCTTCGACGGCGTAGGTCCCGGCCATATACTGCTGATTTCCGGGAATATGAAACAGGCGGCCTCCATCCCATTGAACGTCAACGCCATGACGGGCCATGCAGTCCAATGTCATGGTAACATAACTCAGCGATTCCAAGGGCGTCGTACTCTCCAGCACCGAGTCTCCATCCAGCAGGGGAAGCATAACCAGCAGGCCTGTAAAAAACTGGGAGCTCACGTCGCCGGCCAGGGCGTATCGTCCTGGTTGAAGACAGCCTTCCACCGTCAGGGGAAGACCACCTTCCGTCGGCTCGTAAGACACACCGTGTTCGTCAAATATGCGGTAGTACGGCTCTAAGGGCCGTTTGACAAGCTGTCCCCGTCCCGTATAGACGACGGTATTGCCGCTGTATAAGCCGACAGGAATCAAAAAGCGCAGGGTGGAGCCAGATTCGCCGCAATCGACAGTCAGCGCCTCCCCTTGTTTCGTCAGCCCGCCTTTGACGCGATACGCCGTCCGCCCTTCGTAGGCCGACGGGATTTCTTCAATCGAAGCGCCGAAGGCCTGCAGCAGCCGGCACGTCGCCTCAATATCCTGCGAGACGGAAATATTTTCTACGACGCTCTCTCCCTGAGCCAAGGCGGCACATATGAGCTCGCGATGTCCAATACTTTTCGACGACGGGACGACGACAGAACCGTGAAGGCGCATCGGCGTAATACGTATATTCATGAGGCTACTCTCCCTTGCGTATATATTTCGGCAGTTCGTCGGCCATTACCGGAAGAAGCTCACTTTGGCCGATAGCTTTAAGGATAATCAGCGTCATGCGGTTGCCCCGTTTCTTTTTGTCGTTGCCGATATAACGGAGCAAATCATCTGCCGAAGCCTGCACGTCCGTCGGCAGGCCATAGCGGCGCAGCACCTTGCAGAGCCGTTCAGTCGTTCCCGCTTCCGTCAAGCCCATGTGTTCCGTCACGCCGGTCAGCATAGCCATGCCGGCGGCAACGCCTTCGCCATGTGTATAATAGCCGTAGCCATAGCACCGCTCGATAGCGTGACCGATCGTATGACCGAAATTCAAAAGCATCCGTTCGCCCAAATCCAGCACATCTCGTTCAACAATGCGCCCTTTGGCCTCACAGCAGCGGCCGATGATATCTTCCCAATGACCGGATATCGTCTCGTCGTCTAAGGCTTCCAGCAAGGCGAACAGCTCTTCGTCGTGAATACAGCCGTATTTGATCACTTCGCCCATGCCGTCGTGGATAAACCGCAGGGGCAGCGTCCGCAGCAGCTCCGGGTCGATGAGGACGCCTTTGGGCTGGTAGAAGCTGCCGGCCTGGTTTTTGCCGCTGGGCAGGTCGATGCCGACCTTGCCGCCGACGCTGCTGTCTACCTGGGCAATAATCGTCGTCGGAATCTGGATAAAGGGCACGCCCCTCAGGAACGTAGCCGCGGCAAAGCCGCCCAGGTCGCCGACGACGCCGCCGCCGAAGGCAATGATATAGTCGCTGCGCGTAATGCCCGCGTCGGATAATTCCTGGTACAGCTGCAGGAGGGTTTCGGCGCATTTATATTTTTCCCCAGCAGGAAAGACGATGCGGCGCACGTTGTAATGCTCCTTGCGCAGGGCCTGTTCCAGCCGGTCGCCGTACAAGCCGTCGACAGTCGTGTCGCTGATGACGGCCAGGGTCTGCGATTTCGTCAAATTGCGAACGTACTCCCCGGCTCGGTCCAGCAGGCCGTTTTCGATATGAATATCGTAGGAATCTTTTCCTAAATCAATGTGTATGCTTTTCATGAACTAGTTCCCTTCTCCGCATGGCGGCTTGCTGCAAATACTGCGTAATAGCCGGCGTGTCTTCCCGGCGGAGCATGTCGGCAAAGGTCTGCAGGGCATCGCCGAAGCGGTCGATTTCGTACAAGAGATTTTCTTTATTGGATAAAAACAATTTTGTCCACAGCGGTGCGTTGATATCGGCGACCCGCGTTCCGTCGCGGAAGCTGCCGGCCACGAAAAACTTGGTCATAGGGCTCATGGCCTCGCTGTTAACCAAGGCCGTAGCCAGCACGTGAGGCAGGCTGCTCGTGTAGGCGATGAGCTTGTCGTGCTCTTCCGGCGATACGGTGACGACGTGGGCGCAGCCTAAGGCATAGGCCATGGCCCGCACCCTGCCGATGTGTTCCGCCTTATTGGCCGGGCTCGGCACGATGATGTAATTCGCGCCGTCAAAGATTTCCGCCTGCGACATGCCGTAGCCCTTGCCTTCCCGGCCGGCCATGGGATGTCCCGATATGAAATCGACGCCGTCCGGCAGCATCGCTTCGATGGTCCGGGCCATGTCGCCCTTGATGCCCGTCACGTCCGTCAGGACCGCGCCGTCCTTGAAATGAGCGGCGTTGCGGCGGATAAACTCCATCATGGCGTCGGCGGCCATGCAGAAGATGAGCATATCGGCCTGAGCCAGAAATTCTCCGCCAGCGTGATAGCCCTCGTCGATCACGCCGTCAGCGAGAGACGCCTCCAAAGCCTGTTCGTCGACGTCGACGGCGATGATCTTCGCCGCGCCCAGGCGGCGAAGCCCCTTAGCGTAGGAGCCGCCGATGAGGCCTAAGCCGATAATTCCGATTGTCTGTTCCGTTGCAAAATTGCAGTCTCCCTGTTCCATCATATCCCCCTCGGTCTGCCGTTACAATTCCCGGCCAACGATAGGCGCCAGCTGGCGCAGCGAATCCATGAGCCGGGCAAACATATCCGGCGTAATGGACTGGGCCCCGTCGCACAAGGCCTTGTCCGGATTATTATGCACTTCGATCATGACGCCGTCCGCTCCGGCGGCAATGGCCGCCTTGGACAGCGCTTCGACCATCCACCGCTTGCCCGTCGCGTGGCTCGGGTCTACGACGATAGGCAGGTGGCTCTTATGCTTGACGGCCAGCACAGCGCTGAGGTCCAGCGTGTTGCGGGTGTACGTTTCAAAGGTACGGATGCCCCGTTCGCAGAGGATGACGTTGCGGTTGCCGCCGGCCATGATGTATTCCGCCGACATGAGCCATTCTTCGATGGTCGCGCTGAGGCCGCGCTTGAGGAGGACGGGCTTGCGCGTCTTGCCGACGGCCTTGAGCAGCTCGAAGTTCTGCATGTTGCGGGCGCCGATCTGGATGATGTCGACGTTGTCTTCCAAGAACAGGTCGATTTTATCGGCCGACATGATTTCCGTGACAACGGGCAGATGAGCTTTCTTCCCTGCCTGGCAGAGCATATCCAGCCCCTTGTCCTGGAGGCCCTGGAACGAGTAGGGCGATGTGCGGGGCTTGAAGGCGCCGCCGCGCAGCATCGTCGCGCCGGCGTCCTTGATAGCCTGGGCTACGCCTTCGATCTGCTCCGGCGTTTCTACAGAGCAGGGGCCGGCGATGACAGCCAGTTTCTTCCCGCCAATCTGTACGCCGCCGACGTCGATGACCGTATCGGCCGGGTGGAAGGTGCGGCTAGCCCGCTTGTACGGCTCTTCTACGCGGATGACCTTGTCTACAAATTCATATCCTGCGATTTGCTCTCTATCGATAACCGACGTATTGCCGACTAATCCCAATATCGTTTTGCGCGCCCCCTTGCTGACGTCGATTTGAACGCCTTTGGCCTTGATGGAACTCATTAGCATATCGACGAATTCCTGCGGAGCATGTTGTTTCAATACGATAATCATAAATAAAAGACCCCCATTTCATCATAAAAAAAACAGGCTCACATGAGCCTGTCCCAAATGCAGTGTCAAAAGGTATGTGCAGGTATCTTATATTCCCCCTGCCGCTAAGCGATACGATTTGCCGAAGTTTCTTCTCATGCGGATGTCATGCTTATTCAATTCGTCGCAGCAAAAATAGCCAGCGCTAAAATAAAAATAGCCCCAGCTAAAGTATGTAAAGACGTATTCAATTGCATGGTTCACGA
Source organism: uncultured Megasphaera sp. (assembly GCA_900554215.1). Classification (GTDB taxonomy): domain Bacteria; phylum Bacillota; class Negativicutes; order Veillonellales; family Megasphaeraceae; genus Megasphaera. The sequence goes on along the minus strand of USGG01000025.1, from coordinate 16,981 downwards.
AGGATAGATTCTTCATGGCGATGCCGCTCCCTTTTGCAATATGCTGTATAATAATGCCATTATATACTCCCAAAAAGCCTCTTGTCAAGACGAGATACCTAATGTTTTTCATCGGGCAGGCCGTAAAATTGTCCTTTTGCCCTGAAAATATTTACAAAAGCTAAGTCTATGATATAATATGCTATAATTCGAGTATTAACCGCCAAAAGGCCTGCCCGGCCGAAACTGCTTGCAGGAGGGAATATTATGGCAATGCAAATTGAATTCATCAGAAAACTGCCGTCGCCGCAGGAGCTTATGGAACAGTTCCCCATCGACGACCGCATCCGCAGCATCAAAGCGCAGCGCGACGAGACGATCCGCCGCATCCTGACCGGCGAAGACGACCGCTTCTTGCTCATCATCGGGCCCTGCTCAGCCGACAACGAAGACGCCGTCGTCGACTATGCCCATCGCCTGGCCGCCGTACAGGAAAAAGTCGCCGACACCATCTTCATCATTCCCCGCGTATACACCAACAAGCCGCGCACCATCGGCGTAGGCTACAAGGGCATGCTCCATCAGCCCGACCCGGAAGGCAAGGAAGACATGCTGGCCGGCATTATCGCCATCCGCGAAATGAACGCCCGCATCGTCCGCGAAACGGGATTCACCTGCGCGGAAGAAATCCTCTACCCGGAAATCTACCGCTACTTGTCGGACCTCCTGTCCTACGCCGCCGTCGGAGCCCGCTCTGTCGAAGACCAGCTCCACCGCATGATCGCCAGCGGCGTCGGTATTCCCGTCGGTATGAAAAACCCGCCTTCCGGCGATATCTCGGTCATGCTCAACTCCATCGCCGCCGCCCAGCACTCCCAGGAATTCCTGTTCCGCGGCTGGGAAGTCCGCACAAAAGGCAACCCCCTGGCCCACGCCATCCTGCGCGGCTACGTCGACAACTTCGGAAACAGCCTGCCGAACTACCATTATGAAGACCTGCACAACCTGCTGGAAGCGTACGCCGAACGGAAGCTGGCGAACCCGGCCGTCGTCATCGACACCAACCACGCCAATTCCGGCAAAAAATATCTGGAACAAATCCGCATTGCCAAAGACGTCATGCACAGCCGCCATATGTGCCCCGACATCCGCACCCTCGTCAAGGGCCTCATGATCGAAAGCTACATCGAAGACGGCAGCCAGAAAATCAGCGAAGGGACGTACGGAAAATCCATTACCGACCCCTGCCTGGGCTGGGAAAAGACGGAACGGCTCATCCTCGAGCTGGCCGACCTCGTATAACGTCAGACAGAGAAATCCCCGCAATTCCTCGTATCAGAGGAGCTGCGGGGATTTTTTACTGGCCTGTTAAATGGAATCGAGAAGGATATATCCCTTGCCGCGCAGAAACGTTTCCGTTTCGGGCTCGCTGGTCTTGAATACGGCTACAGGCGTCGACGTCTGGCGGTTGTACGAAATGTATAAGTAGTCGATCGATACGTTCGCTTCCTGCAAGTTCGACAAAATGCCGTCCAGCGTGCCCGGCGCGTCGGACATGTCGATGGCCAGTACCTTGTCCAGGCGGCACTGGTAGCCTGCGTCCTGCAGGGCCTTCAGGGCATTGTCCGGGTCCGTCACGATGAGGCGGATAATGCCGAATTCGGCGCTGTCGTTGGCTAGCATCGTATAAATATTGATGTGGGCCTGAGCCAGGACCGACGTAATGCGGCGCAGGGCGCCCTTCTTATTTTCGGCAAACAATGAAATTTGATTCAGCATGATAAGTCCTCCACTTCTCCACAAAAAAAGCAGGCTGCCATGAGCCTGCTCGAATCCATCTGTATGATGCTATACGCCGCTGAAAACGGGTTCCGCCGCCTTCCCTATGCCCATGTCTGCATTGTCCCTATTGTATTTTCCGTAGCCGAAATAGCCGGCGCTAAAAAAGCTCCAGCTAAAGTACGTAAAGACAGATGCAATTGTCATAGGCAAAGATGACAAAACCTTCATTTAGATGGTCTCCTTTGTGTAATAATTAAAATTTGTTGGTGCCATTGTATACCTAAACGAAGGTTGTTGTCAAGAAAAATTTAATGTACATCCTACCAGGCCGGCGGCGTCGACGGCGTAACGACGCGGAACGTATAGCCCTGCTGCTTCAGCATGGCGATGATGGACGGCAGGGCCTTGACCGTCTCCTCATGGCCGGCGGCATCGTGCATTAATATGATAAGATGCGTATTTAAATACGGTCTGGCCGCCAGCTGGCTCCGCAGGTTTTCCACGGCCTTCTCCGCTGTCCTGCCCGTGCCGTCGGCGTCGCCCGTCAAGGCGTTCCAGCCGATGTCGACGTATCCTATATCCTGAATCGCCTGCCAGTATTCCTTCGTGAAGTGGCCGGCCGTACCGCCCGGCGCCCGGGAAATGACCGGCCTGACGCCGATGATATGGTAAATCATCTCTTCCGTCTTCAGCAGCTCGTCTATATAGACCTGGGGAGAGCTGTATAATTTTTTGTAATCATGGCTATACGAATGGACGCCTATGCCATGGCCCGACTGATATATGCGGCGCACCACGTCGGGATAGCGACTTACGTTCCGCCCGGTCAGGAAGAACGTCGCCCGTATGTTTTCACGCTCTAAGATATCCAGTATTTTCTCCGTATTTGCCCGGTTCGGCCCGTCGTCAAAGGTCAGATAGGCAACGTGGTCGCCGTAAAAGTAAGAACGCTTCGCGCCGTACGTCTGCGGCAGCCCTTTGGCCCGGCGCTCCCGCGTCGTATACCGGTCGTATACGGGCAGGTCGTTGTCCGCCGGCGGCAGGGAAAATTCGTCGCCCACATATACCTCCTTGGCCTGTCGTTCAAAGGGCATGACGACGGACCGTACCCGGTCGAAGGAATGACTCATGACGTGCATCGTAAGGCCGGCCGAAGCCAGGACGACGATGAGCACGCAGCCCAAGGCTAATTTCAATTTTGCTATCATATACCGTAAACGCTTTCTTTCTATCTAGGTTCATAGGAAACGTACTGCCGGATAGTGCAGGCTTCCCTGTAGCCGTCGGCCAATACGCTGGCGACCAGTCCGAAATCTTCCATTTCGTCCAGCAAGGCTTCCGTCATGCGGTGCTGCACGGCATTATACCCCGTGCAGAATAAAATGCGGGCGCAGGGCATGCCGCGGAACATGCCGCGGGGATGCTTGATGAGCTTTGCCAGCATAGCCGGCGTAATGACGGCGCCCTGAGACCGGCCCATAATCATCGTCGCCGTTTCAATGCCTTCTACCTTTTCCGGCAGAAGCGAGTTTCCCAGCATTTGCAGGTTCAGCACGCCGATAATCGTATCGCAGTTTACCGGAACGGGCACGTCGTCGGGGAGAGGCGCTTTCAGCCATTTGCCCTTGGCTCCGTCTCCTTCTATGAGGATATACCAGGCCGGATGCCGTACCTTGAGCTGTTCGATGACCTTCGTCGGCAGGCCTGTGTAGCAGTCGTTGCCATCGAGGCCCCAAAACCAGGCCGGCACGCGGCCGTCGGCAATGCGGGCTGCGCAGAACGCTTCGCCTTTTTCGACGTCGGACGTACAGATGACGTCGAAGGGCTCTACGTTATCGATGTAAGCGCTGTCCATGGGGACGGTGCTGCTGATCATAATGGGCAGCTTGCTGTTGTGCCCGTATTTCCCCAGCCGTTCCAATACCGTCGTCTTGCCGCCAGCCCCGACGATTGCCGTAATGCCCGGCTTCAGCATGCGCAGCCACCGATTATCTTGATACATAGACGAATCTCCTCCTTTTGATGATGCCCTTTATCTTTTTCCGGCCTTCTGCAGCTGGGCGCTGCGGCCTTTCCACGCTTCCTTAATCAGCTTGCGGACCATGTCGACGGTCAGGCTCCGCCGTTCCTGCTCGGAGCAGGTACCGTAATTGGCAAAGTCCAATTCCTCGCTGGCCAGATGAGCCACGTTCTCCCGTACGGCCATCCCCTTTTCCGTCAGCTCCGCGCTAGCCGTTTCGGCAATGGCGGCGACGCCGGGACGGCCGCCTACGACGACGCGCCATTCATCGTCCAGGGCCGCTACGGCTCCCGTCAGGTACGGTTCGTCCGTCGGCAGCTTGCGATAGGCCGCAAAGGCCGTGTATACCTCTTCCTTCGCAATGACGACCTGCGAAACCATCTCCCGCATAGGCGGGCAGGGAATATAGTCGGCGAGGTTCATGCGCCCCTTTCCTTCCAGGACAACGTCGACGCGCAGCGACATCAGCACGGGCAGCACGACGGAAAAGGGCGCTTTTACGGCGACGACTCCGCCAATCGTCGCTTTCTTCTCGTCGGAATTCTTGATATCCCGAATACACCGGCATATGGCGCCGCCGGCGATGGCCTGCACGACCGGCGATTTCTCCAAGTCGGCCAGCGTCGTCATAGCTCCGATGGCCACTTCGTCGCCGGCGTCGCGGATATACCGCAACCCGGCCTTCGATAAGTCGACGATGAGGCCGTAATGGTCTTTTTTATATTTTAAGCCCTGGGCTCCAGCCAAAAATACGGCGGAAGCGGCGTCGCGGTATACCTGGTACGCCTCTTCCGGGCTCTGCGGTACTGCAATCGTATCACTTGTAACCAAACTGGGTGCATCTCCTTTCCTGTTTATATATATTCTCTTTATCTTGTCTTTTTATTCATATATGCCGCCGGCAGCCACATTGGCGCGGCGGACATCCAGGGCAAAGGAACCCCTGTTGCTTTCCAGAATTTCATCTATGACGGCGTCGACGCCGATTTCATCGCACAGGTCCAGCTCTTCCTTATAGGCCAGGATCGGCATGAGCAGCTCGACCGTCGTGCCGTCGGCCATAGTCAGGGCCCCCAACTCGCCTTCAAACTGGACGATGATGACGCCGGACAAGTCCGTCATCGGCGAAAAGGGCTCGCACGTCTCCGTATTGGGCAGGATAAACCCATAGGATATCCAGATTTGATGCACGTGGGGAAAGCGCCCCAGCTCCATGAGCATCCAAATCGGCCAAGCCGCGGCGTCGGTCAGGGCGACGTCCATCCCCTTGCCGAAGGGCCAGTCTGCCGGCAAAATCATGCACAGCTCGCCGTACACCTCGTGGCCCATTTCCAGCCTGCCGGCGGGGTAATGCATGGGAACGGCGCTCATCCCTATCGTATGCAGGAGATAAAAGGGCTCCTCTACGGTCGGGTACAGCATTTCCACGCTGATGGGAATCGGGCTGGCCGTCGTGTCGGAAAAAACCTTCCATTCGCGGTGGGGAAACAGCTTATGAAAATAGTCCTGCACCTGTTCGCCGTACTCGCCGTGACGGAGCGGCATGGGGCCGGCGTCGTTCATGGCAAAAAATCGCGAAGGTCGTTGTTGTATATCTATGCGCACTGTATCCCTCCTCACCAGTTCAGTCATATTATAGCATAAATGGCGGCTATATCCTATGTATAATATCCACATAGGAATGGGGCAATCGCGTCAAACTCAAAGGCCCCTCTTCGCAAACCGCCGTTTTATTGATACAATCAGATTATATTCATGCAAAGGAGGCCACACCTGTGAAAATACTGAAAAAAAATCTGCGCGTCGCCGTCGTGCAGGCGTCGCCAATCATGTTTGACAAGGACGCGACCCTCGATAAGGTCGTAAGCCAAATAGCCGAAGCGGGAGCGCACGGCGCCGAACTCATCGTCTTCCCCGAATCCCTCGTCCCCTGCTATCCCTACGGGCTGACCTTCGGCTTCAACGTCGGCAGCCGGTCTGAAGACGGCCGCAGGGACTGGAAGATATACTATGATAATTCCGTCGTCGTCCCCAGCGCCGACACCGACCGCATCGGCAAGGCCGCCAAAGAAGCGGGGGCCTACGTCAGCATCGGCATTACGGAGCGGGACAGCACGAACTATTCCCTGTACTGCACAAACCTCGTCTTTTCCCCCGACGGCAAGCTCGCCGCAAAGCACCGCAAGATAAAGCCGACCGGAGCGGAACGGTATATTTGGGCCGATTCGCACGACCCCGACACGTATTTCCCCATCACGGACACGCCGTGGGGCCCCATGGGCGCCCTCATCTGCTGGGAAAATTACATGCCCCTGGCCCGCGTTGCCCTGTATCAGCAAGGCGTCTCCCTGTACCTTGCCCCCAATACCAACGACAATCCCGAATGGCAGGACACGATACGGCATATCGCCATCGAAGGGCACTGCTACGTCATCAACGCCGACCAGTACTTTACGAAGGCCATGTATCCTGACACGCTGTTGGCGAAAGATGAAATCGCCAGGCTGAAAGACGAAACATGCATCGGCGGCAGCTGCATTATCGACCCATACGGCCACTGCGTCACCGAGCCCGTATGGAATCAGGAAGCCATCATCTACGCCGACCTCGACATGGACGCCGTGCCGATGAGCCACATGGAATTCGACGGCGTCGGCCACTATGCGCGGCCTGATATTTTAGAGCTTATCGTCCGCAGCGGCAAATAAATCCTTCTTTCTTACCACAGCGCCGACCCCGCCGCCAATCCCAGCCAGCAGAATAAAAACGCGCCGACGACGTTCAGTCCGCCGTACAGCAGGGCAAAGCCCATCTCGCCGGCCCGGATAAAGGTCAGCAATTCCATATTAAAGGTGGAAAAGGTCGTAAAGCCGCCGAGGACGCCCGTAACGGCAAAGAGCTTCACCGACGGCGGCAAGTCGGCCTGGGCCTGAAAATACATCATGAGCAGGCCGATGAGAAAGGAGCCTATGATATTGACCAAAACGGTCCCATAAGGGAAGACGACGCCGCCGTGAGCGTTGGCAAGGAGCGTGACGGCATACCGCAGGGCAGCTCCGATGCCGCCGCCGACGGCCACAGCCAGTATATGCTGCATCATAAAAAACACTTCCTTAGTTTAGCGTATGACGTTCCTATTGTACCACGTTTTACCGCTCCATAAAATAGGGATAGTACATAACAATACGCTGTGCTTAGCCCACAATTCCCTTGTAAAACGACGGGAAATATAGTAAAATGACAATGAATACTTACGCCGCAGGCTAACAAAATTTATTTACGCAAAGGGATGACGCTATGAAAACACGATGTGTAGAGCTGAGTCAATTCGAATCTGAATTGCTTATCGCTTTTATGAACCAGCCTAAAGATACGCCGATTTCAGCAGGCTTGTGCCGTACGATTTACCGCCGCCTGGAAGGCCATCCGGCTTTCGCCCAAAGCCGCGTAAACGTATATGAAAAAAGCGGCGGCGCCGTTCGCGCCGCAATGGCTCAAAAATAAGTATAACCCACGCTCATTCCCCCTCTGACGAGCTGCTGCAAGTACGCCCTTGGCTGTTGCGGCAGCTCGTTTTATATTTATTTCCCCGACAATCCCTTCAATCACCAATACGGGAGGCTCTCATGAACCAAGACGACATCATCATCCGCGCGGCTTCGCCGGCAGACGGCGCGGCCCTTCTGGCGATTTATGCGCCCTATGTGCGGCATACTGCCATCACCTTTGAATACGCCGTTCCCAGCCTGGAAGAATTTACGGGCAGAATCGCTACAACGCTGACTAAATACCCCTATCTCGTCGCCGAGCATCAAGGACGCCCTGCAGGCTACGCCTATACCGGTCCCTTTTCCGGCCGCGCCGCCTACGACTGGTCCGCCGAAACGTCGCTGTACATACACCGGGACTATCGCCGCCAAGGAATCGGCAGAAAGCTGTATGAAGCGCTCGAAGCCGTTTCGAAGGCTCAGCACATCGTTAATTTAAACGCCTGCATCACCTGTCCCGACGCCGACGACGAATATGTAACGCAAAACAGCGTCCAGTTCCACGCTCATATAGGATACGCCATGGTCGGAATCTTTCACAGCTGCGGCTATAAATTCAGCCGCTGGTACAATGTCGCCTGGATGGAAAAATTTCTCGGCGCTCATCCGGCTGTCCCCGAACCAGTCGTCCCCTTCCCCGCCCTTCGTCCTGATCTACGCCGCATCTTGGGCGGGCAAGTATAAAAAAATCGTCCCTGCGCGATATGATTTCTCCTTACCGGAATACTCCGTAAGGAAAGAATCTATCGCCGCGAGGACGATTTTTTATATCCCCATTCCTTTATTCGGCCATAGACCGTTCCAAGCGTTCGGCAATGGCCTTGCCTGTCGCCGTCTTAGCCAGGCCGCCGTCAGATGTTTCCTTCAGCGCGACGGGCATCATCCGGCCGATTTCATTCATCGCTTCGATGACTTCATCAGGCGGAATGACGCTGCGCACGCCGGCTAGGGCCATTTCGGCCGCCGTAATCGCCAGAATAGCGTAGCAGGCGTTGCGCTTGACGCAGGGAACCTCTACCAGTCCGGCTACGGGATCACAGGCCAGTCCCAGCGTATTTTTCATGCAGAGGGCAAAGGCCTGCAGTATCTGGTCGTTCGTTCCGCCGGCCATTTCAGCGGCAGCAGCGGCGGCCATAGCGGCAGCCGTGCCGCATTCAGCCTGACAGCCGCCGACAGCGCCGGCCACGGAGGCGTTGCGCGATACGACGGCGCCGACGCCGGCAGCCGTAAACAGGGCGTTGACGCTCGTTTCCGTATCGACGTCTAGCTCTTCGGCCACGGCCGTCATGACGGCCGGCACGATGCCGCAGGACCCTGCCGTCGGGCAGGCGACGATTTTAAACATCTTGGCATTGGCTTCACTGACCGCCAGGGCGTAGACGGCCGCTTTTTTCGCCAGCGGCCCCAGCAGTTTCGGCGCCGCTTTCAGGAGCTTGTCGGCGTCGCCGCCGACGAGGCCGCTTACGGATTTTTCCGTATCGTTCAAGCCGGCGTCGATAGATTCTTTAAATACGGCCAGCCGGCCTTCCATGCGGCTGCGTACGTCTTGTTCCGTCTGTTCCGACGTTTCCATTTCGTGGCGCACGACGACTTCCGACAACGACAGGTTGTGCGTTGCCGCCGCGTCTATCAGTTCGTGAAGGGTTTTATATTCATACTGGTACATATCCTGTCCTCCTATAACGGCAGCAGCGTGACGACGCTTTCAATTCCGGAAATATTCTTAATCATGCTGACCATTTCCTGCGGAACCGGACTGTCCGTGCAGACAATCATGACGGCCGACGCATTTTTAGCGCTACGGAATACGCGCATATTCGATACGTTAATATGACCGATAGCTAAAATCGTCGTAGCCTGGGCGATGACGCCGGGCTTATCGCGATGCACCGTAATCAGCGTATGCTCTTCGCCGCTGAGCAGGACGCCGGCGCCGTTGATCTCGCGGATTTCCATTTTGCCGCCGCCGAGGGATACGCCCAGTACTTCCATCTTCTTTCCCATCTTTCCCGTCATGGCAATGCGCACCGTGTTGGGATGGTCTACCTCCGCTTCCGAGCGCTGAAATACGACGTTCATTCCCTGTTGGGCGGCCAGGTCGAAGGACGTACGCAGGCGGACGTCGTCAGCTGAAAAGCCTAATAATCCGGCAACCAGGGCCTTATCCGTGCCGTGGCCCTTATACGTCTTGGCAAAAGACCCGTATAAGGTAATCACGGCTTCTACAGGCTCATCCTTCAGGATTTCCCGGGCCATGAGGCCAATGCGGGCCGCGCCGGCAGTGTGAGAACTGGACGGACCGATCATAACCGGACCGACTACATCAAAAACTCCCATACTATACCTCCTTGTACTGCTTACCTATATGGATAAAATTTAAACTTGAAAGGCAATTTCTCTATCTAAATAAAAGCTGTATATGTACGCGTTGTCGACGGGAGCGCCGAGGACCTGCGAGGCAGCCTGCCGATACAAAGCCAGCTGCACGGCGTAGCGCCGCCGAAAGGCCTCTTCATCGGGCAGGCGGTCCGTCTTATAGTCGACGAGGACCCATTGGCCGTCCTGCCAAAACAGGCAGTCGACGACCCCCTGCACGAGGACCCGCTCTCCCTCCTCCAGGACCGGCAAATACCCGCCGCCGGGCAACAGCACGCTGAAAGCATATTCGCGCCGCACGTCGGGAGACAGGGCCATGCTCCGTCCCAGAGGGGAGCTGCAGAAGCGCCGTACAGACGGCACGAAAACGAGCTTCAGCTCTTCTTCGGAAAACAGCCCGTCGGCGCGCCACGACGCCATCTGCCGCCGTATATCCTCTTCGGTCATATCCGGCGTCAGCTGAATATACTGCATGACCTTATGCATAACCGTTCCCCGCCATGCGCCGCCGTCGCTGCCGTCTTGTTCCGCAAGCCAGGGCGGCGTCGGGCCGAAGGCATCTTCGTCCTCAGCGATGCCGGACAGCGCAGAAGCCGGCGGCTGCTCGTCCTCCATCGCTTCGGCGTAACGGAGGTTGTACTGCCGCTTGATTTCCGATACGGAAAATTTAGCCGCCGTCTCCGTCGCCGCCGGGTAGCCGTAAGTCCACGTCAGGGCTTGTTCCATCCACAGCGGCGCCGCCGTTCCCGTCGGCAGTCCCTCCTTCAGCCGGGCCAAGCGCGGTTCTTCCGCCAGCTCCGCTGCATCAGCCGCAGCCGCACCGACACGGCTATGAATCGTTACCTGCCACAGTCCGCTCTGCCACGACAGCGCGCCGCCCAAGAGCCAGGCATCGCATTCCGGCCGCGCCGCGATGCCGGGAAGCACCCAGTCGAAATACGAACGGGCCCGGGCCGGATTGACCTGGCTGCGCCAGCGCTGCCAGTCCCGCTCTAAGTGGGATGTATGGCCCGTGAGGATTAGTTTATCCCGGGCCCTCGTCATGGCCACGTAGAGCACTCGTTCTTCTTCAGCCGTGCTTTCCCAGCCGATCTGCGCGCAGATGCCGTTCCACAGGAGCGTCGGATAGGCCATGCGCCACTGGGCGTCGTACTGCTTCAGGCCTATTCCCAAGGTGTTGTGGAACAAGATGAGGGAATGCATGTCCTGACGGTTGAAGGCCTTGCCCATATCGGCGGCGATGACGACGGGAAATTCCAGCCCCTTGCTCTTGTGGATGCTCATGACGCGCACGACGTCTTCCCGCTCGCTCAGCACCTTGGCCGGAGCCAGATCCAACCCGTCTTCCTTCATCTTATCGATGAGGCGCAGGTAGCGGAATATCCCGCGGAAGCCCGAAGCCTCATACTGCCGCGCCCTGTCGTACAGGGCCTGCAGATTGGCCTGACGGACAGCGCCGCCGGGCATTCCTCCGACGTAATCATAATAGCCCGTGTCCCGATACAATTCCTGCAGCGTTTCCGCCACGCCGTGCCGGCGGCTGTACGTCCGCCAGGCCTGCAGCTTGGCGCAGAAGCCCAGCAATCGTTCTTTTTTCTCTCCATCATCCAAGGACGCGGCGTATGCCGGCAGGTTCTGCCACAGGGACTGCGTTCCGGCCAGGCGCAGCTCAGCCAGCGACGGCTCGTCCATCGCCGCGATAGGAGAGCGCAGGACCGCCGCCATGGGCAAATCCTGTTCAGGATTGTCGATGCAACGCAGAAGCGACAAGACGGTCTGCACCTCTATGGCCGCAAAATAGCCGCCGTTCTGCTCCGCATAGGCCGGGATGCCATGGGCCTGCAGGACGCGGAGCAGCACGTCCGCCTTCCCGGCCATGGACCGCAGGAGCACGACGATATGGCGATAGGCCAGGGGCTCCAGCGTACCGTCCTTACGGGCGGCCATCTTTCCCTGTTCCTTCAGCCGGCAAATCGACTCGGCGATAACCTGGCATTCCTGCTCAAAGGCCGTCATGTCCCGTTCCGGCGTCTCTTCATCTGCCGGCGCGTCGTCCCGCGCCGTATCGACGAGATGCACCTCGACAGGGCCGCCGACCCAGCGTTCATCTTCCGGGACGGTCCGTCCGGCATAGAGCCGTTCCCGTTCGCCATAGCTCATGCCGGTGGCTTCCTCGGTCATCGTCCTAGCAAACACCTCGTTGACGGCGTCGAGGATATTCGGGGCGCTGCGGAAATTCCTTCCCAAGTCGATACAGCGCTGCACAGCGTCGGCATCGCGGCTGAAAGACCTGTATTTTTCCAGAAACAGCGTTGGGTCCGCTAGGCGGAAGCGATAGATGCTCTGCTTGATATCGCCGACCATGAAGCGGTTGTCGCCGCGGGAAATCAAGGTCGTAATCAGCTCCTGCACGCCGTTCGTGTCCTGATATTCGTCGATGAGCACTTCCTTATAGGTCCGGCGCAGCTCTTCCGCTGCAGCCGAAGGCACGGGATGATCCGGTTCCGACTGCGGCGACAGGAGAATTTGCAGGCAGAAATGCTCCAGATCGCTGAAATCAATCCAGCCCTTTTCCTTTTTCGCCGCCCCATAGGCCTCGGCGAAATCAGCCGTCAGCCGCACCAGCCCTTTCATGACCGGTGCCATCGCTCTCACGCCGTCCAGCCAGACGTCGGATGGGACGGAAAAATAGGGCGTCTGAAGGCCTTCGGTAATTTCCTTTTTCACGTCGCCGCGCACGGTCTTGCACTGCTCCCAGAAGGCCTTATCTTCGTCCGACAGCTTGCGCAGCCCCTTTAAGCGGGGAAATTCTATGGCCATGACGGCTTTCCGCATATCGTCCCATGCAGTGCGTTCCAGCACGCGCCGCATCGAATCGGCTTCGGCAACAAAATCGGCGTACGGACCGGCAAAGGCCGGACGGACCTTCATCTCCCTTAAAATGCTTTCGTACCGTCCGAGCTGTTCCTCCACGCTGCTCCGCACCAGCGTTTTGACAGGCTCGCACCAAGCCATTTCATCTATAGACGCGCCGTCGGGCACGTCATAGGCTTCGGCAGCATCGTCCAGCCATTTCCGGGGCCAAGGCATGCTGCGCGAATAGTCGTACATGCGGCTGACCGTATCCATGAGCGCGTCGTCTCCCCGGTCATTGCCGAACATATCTGCCAGCGGGTAGAGAAAGGGAGCTTTTTCTTCGTCTTCATAATACGATAAAAACACAGCTTCCAGCACGCCCTTGCGCAGCAGGCGCAGTTCCTCCTCGCCGGCAATAGTCACGCGCGGGTCTATATCGATGGTATAGAAATACTTGCGTATGACGTCCTGACAGAAGGAATGAAGCGTCGATATGTGGGCCGACGGCAGCAGCGCCAGCTGGCGCTCTACAGCCGCGTCGCCCGTGTCGGCCAATACCTGAGCCAGGGCCACTCCTACGCGCTCCCGCATTTCCGCCGCCGCCGCCTTTGTAAACGTCACGACCAGCAGCTCCGTTATGTCGACGGGGTCGTCCTTGTCGAGGAGCCGGCGGATAATTCGCTCTACGAGAACGGCCGTCTTGCCCGAGCCGGCCGCGGCAGACAGCAGCAGTGTCTGCCCCCGGCTGTCAATGGCCGCTTGCTGTTCCGGTGTCCAGGCCATGTTCGCTCCCTCCTTCGTCCAGTTTTTCCAGCAAATCCTCTTTACGTATCGTCACGACGTCGTAGCCGTTGTCAGGCAGCTGCGCGTCAAACCGGCAGACGGCGTGATAGGGGCAATAGCGGCACGGGCTGGCCTGCCCCAATAAAATAGGCCGCACGGCGATGTCGCCGCTGTCTATGCGGCCGGCGATTTCGCGAATCCGCGCAACGGCCAGCGTCAGCAGCTTCTGCCATCCCGCTTCATCATACATCGTATGGGATACGTTGCTCAAGGTGCCGTCTTTTTTTAACCGTAAATTCAAAAATTCCGAATAACCTTCCATCGACGTGTCCAGGGCCGTCATGACCTGGCTGTCGTCGAGATAATATCCGCTGAGGCGGCTTTTTTTGTCGTATAAGGTCTTCTTTTCCTCTTCGTCGGCCACATGATCCAGAGACGTCTTGTCGTTGCGGACGTAGCAGTACAAAATAGCCGCCGGCACGGCGTCTTCGCCCATGTTCAGGAGCGCCACGTACATGTACGTCAGGAGCTGCAGCTCCAGGCCCACGAATACCTGGCTCAAATCGAGCTGCTTCCGCCCCGATTTGTAGTCGATGACGACGACGTACTTGGCGTCGCCGTCCCGCATAGAATCGACGCGGTCGATCTGCCCGGTGACGACGACCTCCAAGCCGTCAGGCAAGGTAAAGCGCAGGGCTTCCCACGGACTTCCCTTGCGGCCGAAGGCCTTTTCCAGCCCTTCCATATGAAACTGGGACGACTCGCTGAACTGGCAAAGACGCCGCACTGTCCGGGCCAGGGTTTGAATGAGGCGTTCCTTGATCTGCGCGAAATAGGCGTTGGACATGAGGATGTCGTGCTGTATATACGGGGCGAGCCGTTCCGTAGCCTGGCGGCACGCGGCTGGAATGTCTTCCGCTCGGAGGTCGCGCCACTGCTTGTGTTCGCGAAGCAGGTCCTCGCCTAAAATGCGCAGCGCGCCGTGGACGAGCATGCCCAAATCGGGGGCGGAAAAGTGATACATTTGCCGTTCTTCCAACAGCAGGCCGTAGCGGGCAAAATAGGCGAAGGGACAGCTGCGGTACTGTTCGAATTTCGTGACGGAACCCCGCAGGACGCCGTCAGGCGCATACAGCCGCTTGACGAGCGGCGCCGGCAGCCGCAGGGGCTGATTACGGTGAAACAATCCCTGCACGGCCTGCGCCACCCGCTCTTTCCAGCCGTGACTGCAGGCCCAGTCGTACAAGGCCCACCAAACGTCGTCCGTTTCTTTGCCCTCTGACGCAGGCCGCAGCATGACGGGCAGCCAGGACAGGGCCGCCGGAAGGGACGTAATGAACTCGGCCTCGCGTCCCCCTTCAATCATCCCCGTTTCATGGCCGACAGCCTCGACATAGCCCTTTTCTTCTATCTGCCGAATCCACGACGACGGCTCCATCGCCCCGCCGTCGTCGCCGGCCAGAATATACGACAGGTGCAGCTGCTCTCCGGCCCGGCCGGCAGCCAGATAAAAGAGGAATTTTTCCTGGAACGAACGGAACCGGCTGTCCGGTCCGAGCCGGACGCCCAAGGCCTCCAGCTTCCGCCGTTCGGCGTCGTTCAGCATCCCCTCTTCGCTCGTGCGCTGAGGGAATACGCCGTCGTTCAGGCCGCAGAGGAAGACGACGCGGGCCTGCATGTTGTAGCCCCGTTCGACCGACGTAAACGTAACATGATCCAGCGTCGGCGGAATTAAACTGAATTTCAGCTGCTCCAACCCGTCCCTTACGATCTGGGAAAACTCCTGCAGCGGCACGACGTCGTCGCCGCACACGCGGACGATTTCATGGAAGAAGGCGACGATGCGCTTCCAAACCTGCTCATGTTCCTTTCCTTCGGCAGCCCGGCCGGTCCCTTCATCGTCCAGCTTCCACTGCTGCAGCGACTGGGAAACGCCCAAGTCATACAGCCATCGGTACAGCAGCGTGCACCAGTCTGCCAGGGAATGGTCTTCCTGCGCCTCTTCCCAGCACGGCTGCAGGGCGTCCCATACGGAGCGGCGAATATCATTGATCCGCCGTATCGTTTCTTCTTCGCCTTCGTCTACGCCATGGCCTTCTTCGATATAGCGGCTCCTTCCGTACTGCCAGTCCTCGCCGGCCAGCCAATGATAGCCCCGGATTCCGTAGGCCAGGCAATAGTTTTCCAAATCGTCGGCATCGCGCCGGCTGATGGGGAACAAATCCGTTTTCAGCAGCTGAAACAACGGCTCGTGGGCCCAGCGGGACGTAAACACCTCCAGCAGGGAGGAAATGGCCTCCGCCGCCGGATGGGACGTCATGGGACGCCGGTAATCGCTGAAAAAGGGAATGCCGTATTTGGCGAATATTTCCTCGGCAATATGGTAATAGGACTCGCCGATCCGCGCTAAAATAAGAAAATCGCGGTAGCGGTATCCCCGTCGGCACAAGGCCTGAATGCGTCGGGCCGCCGCGTCGAGCTCCAGCATCCGGCTTCCGCACTCTGTCAGCGTCAAGCCCTTGACGGCCTCAGCCTGGACCGGCGGCACAGGACGGAAGAACTCATTCAAAAATACAGAAAGGCCGCCTCCGTCAGTCCTGGCAACGCGCCGTACCTCCAGATGCGGAAATATGCGGCGCAGCTCCTTATACACGGCATAGGGCCGGTGGAACAGAGCCGTTTCCCGACGCTGCGCCTCAACGCGGTCCGGATCCATCGTCAGGGTAATCGTGACCTGAGCCGCCGCCTGTTCGATGGCCTGCAGCACTTCCAGCTGCCGCGGCGTAAACCACTGGAACCCGTCGACCCACACGTAAGCGCCCTGCAAAAAGGAATACGAAGGAATTTCCCTTGCCAGTACGGTCATCGTATCGTCAGCGCTGCCGAACCGTTCCTCTAAATAGGCCGTATATCCCTGGTACAGCAGCGCAATATCCATGAGCTTACGGCTCAAGGTCTGGCTGCCCAGCAGGGACGCGGCATGGCGCAGCATATCGGGACCGATGCAGAAGGAACGGCACTCGCCGATAAACCGGCCGGCTGTTTCTACGAAATTGTCCTGCCGCGCCGCCGTCTGCAGCACCGTAAACTCATCTGCGTGCCGACGCAGCAGCCGCTGCAAGATAAGCTTCTGCGCCAATTCCGATACGAAAGCGCAGTCCTTGCCCTTTTCCTGAAATACGCGGTAGGCCAGCCGCGAAAACCCGACGATCTGCGTCCCCATAAAGCCCTTTTCCGGCAGCGACTCAGCAAATCGCCGCTCCGCATTATACGACGCCTGATCGGGCACGATGAGAAGCGTGCGGCGGCCTTGGGCCGCTTCCGCCTTCATCTGCGAAAAGCAATATTCCGTTTTTCCGCTTCGGCCCTTGCCAAACAAAACAGTCAGCGCCACGGCAACTCCTCCCTTCCACTGTGCACTCTGAAATTACATTTTCAATTATTGTATCATATTTTCTGCACGCATAAAACCGAAATGCCCATGCAAAAAAAGTCCGGCAAAGCGATTCGCCTCTGCCGGATCTTCCAGTTTATTATGCAATTATATAGCTGCGCAGGCCGATTTCAGAAACGGCGCGCGCCGCCGTTCTTCCCGATACAGCCACTTCAAATCGTACGGTTCAAACACGACGCGGCG
>USGG01000024.1 GCA_900554215.1 uncultured Megasphaera sp. | reverse complement strand
GGGTCGCGGCAGATAGACGATGTCTGTCGTTACCCCAACATTTATTATAGAACCGGTCGTGTTTTGCTGTATTTTTGTATATTATTTTGTTTGTCCTTCCGGCAGGATGCGGGCCAAGACGATGTGGTACCGTTCTCCGTACTGCTTCATCGCCTCGGAAATATGCTTCCGTATGGCGCGGATGTGCTTTTTCGTGTATTCCTGCGGCGGGATATGGAGGTCGCAGATGATGTTGAGGCGGACCTTTCCCGACGTGATGCGGAGGTTGTCTGTATGGTACTGGGGGTATTCCTTTTGGATGAACGTGTCCAGCAAATGGCGGGTTTGCGTGATGACTTGCTGGTCTGTGCATAAGGGGTCCATGTGAATGCTGAACTCGATTTGGAATTTTTCCTGGATTTCGTCCTCCAGCACGTCTAAGGCCGCGTGAACTTCGACTAAGTCTGCCGTGTCGGGAATTTCGGCGTGCAGGGAGCCGAACATGCGGCCCGGGCCGTAGTCGTGAATCTTGATGTCGTGGACGCCGACGACGTAATCGCACTGCAGGGCCATCTGGACGATCTGCTTTACGAGCTGTTCGTCAGGAGCCTGGCCGAGGAGAATGTTGACGACTTCTCTTACGATGCCGTATCCGGCATAGATGATCATGAGGCCGATGAGCGTTCCGGCGGCGGCGTCGACGGGCAGGGACGTAAATTGCTGGGCAATCGTCGCGACCAGAACGCCTGTCGTGGCGATGGCGTCGTTAATGCTGTCGGCCGCCGTGGCTTCGTTGACGCCGGAATTGATTTTTTTGCCGATGTAGCGGTTATAGCAGTACATCCAGCCCTTTACGGCGATGGACAAGACGAGGACGCCGATGCTCCAGTAGGAAATTTCCATCGGCTCCGGCGCAAAGAACTTGGCGATCGACGTTTCGCACAGCTTGTAGCCGACGACGAGGATGATCATGCCGATGGTCAGGGACGCTAAGTATTCGAACCGGCCGTGGCCGAAGGGATGGTCCTTGTCGGGCGGGCGGTTGCTCAGCTTAGCGCTGATAATCGAAATGGCCGACGACCCCATGTCCGTCAGATTGTTGAAGGCGTCGGATAAGATGGCGATGCTGTTGGACATCATGCCGACGGCAAATTTGCTGGCAAATAAAAAGAGGTTGCAGATAATGCCCAGGAGGCCGCCGAGAATGCTGTACTTTTCCCGGACCTTTTTATCCGCCGTATTTTCATAATCTTTTATGCAGAGGCGTATGATTGGCTCTATCATATCAAGTCACCTTTCTTCAAACGTTTACGTACTATTGTAACAAATTCTGCAAAAGAAACAAGAGGAAACGAGAAAGAATTTGAGAATGAACGGCATAGCTTCCAGGTATAAACGGCGAGGACTTGAAATGGTAAAACTGTTTTCATATAATAGTATACATCGCATAAAAGAAAGGGGAATGCCTATGCATATACCGAAATTATTTATCTTTGACATGGATGGAACGATGTTTGACACCGAGCAGATTTCTTATATATGCTGGCGGGACGTTTGCCGGGAATACGGGTACGAGTTGCCGGAAGACCTGTTCCGCAGCGTCATCGGCATGGACAACCGGCGCATCGCCGCCGTATTCGGGCAATACTTCGGAACAGAGTTTCCCTACGAGCCGATTCGCGAGAAAAAAGTAGCCGATCAGCTGCAGTATTACAGGGAGCATGACATCCCGGTTAAACCGGGCTTGCGGGATATACTGGACTATGCGAAACAGGCGGGCAGCCGCTGCGCCGTCGCGTCGTCGTCGCCGGAATCGCAGATTCGCTTTCTGCTGGAAAAGGCCGGCGTCGCATCGTATTTTTCCGTCATTCAGAGCGGCGAAGACGTGGCGCACGGCAAGCCGGCTCCGGATATCTTTTTGGAAGCCTGCTGCCGGGCCGGCGCAGAGCCGGAGCAGGCCCTCGTGCTGGAAGATTCGAGAAACGGCTTGCTGGCCGCCCATGCAGCTCATATTCCGTCGGTTTTTATTCCCGACATCGCTCCCGTGTCCGACGACATCGCGGCTCTGGCCTGGAAGCGCTGCCGGACCCTGGCTGACGTACCGGCCCTGCTGGAAGCGGAAGAAAAGGCGGTGGAGAGAGCATGACGCAGCGAAAGAAAATGATGGCCTTCCTGACGGTCTTTTTAGGTATGCTGGCGGCTATTGCTCCGTTATCGACGGATATGTATCTGCCGGCTCTTCCGTTCATGATGGAGGATTTCTCCGTCACGCCGTCTATGATTCAGCTGACGCTGACGGCCTCCATGGCCGGCATGGCGGCCGGACAGATTATCGCCGGGCCGACCAGCGATGATATGGGGCGGCGCAAGCCCCTCGTCGTCGGTATGGCTGTATTTACGCTGTCTACGATAGGCTGCATTTTTTCTTCGTCTATTTATCTCTTTTTAGCCTTTCGCTTTGTACAGGGCTTTTCCGGCGGGGCCGGCATCGTCATTGCTAGGGCGATTGCCCGCGACGTATGCAAGGGGCCGGCCCTGACGCGGTTTTTCTCCATGCTCATGCTGGTCAACGGGCTGGCGCCTATTTTAGCGCCGGTTATCGGCGGTCAGATCCTGCGGTTTTCGGCCTGGCAGGGAGTGTTTGTCCTGCTGGCCTTCATCGGGGCCGCTTTAACGGCCGGCGCTTTTGCCATGGGAGAAACCCTGCCGGCGCGGCGGCGGGCTGCCGGCGGCGTCCTGTCCAGTCTGAAAGGCTTTGGCGGATTGTTTCGCCAGTCCTATTTTATGGGCCACTGCCTGATGCAGTGTTTTGCCTTTGCCGCCTTTTTCGCCTACATATCGGGCTCGTCCTTCGTGTTTCAAAATGTATACCACGTGTCGCCCCAGGGATTCAGCCTGATCTTCGGCACGAACGGCATCGGTCTCATGCTGAGCGGTGCGCTGACAGGCCGCCTGGCAGGCACGGTAGCCGACTGGAAAACGCTGCGGGCGTCGCTGTGGATTGCCGTCGTCGGCAGCGCCGTATTGCTGGCGTCTTTCTTCGTGCAGGCGCCGCTGCCCCTTATCGTCGTCGTCCTCTTTATTACCGTGTCGACCCTGTCGGCTCTGGGGACGAGCAGCTTTTCCCTGGCGATGCAGTCTCAGGGGCGCAATGCCGGCAGCGCATCAGCTCTCATCGGCTTCTTCTCCATGATATCAGGAGCCGTCATGGCTCCGGTCGTCGGCATTGCCGGCAGCTATACGGCTATTCCCATGGGCGTCGTCATGGTGGTGGGAGAACTGGGAGCATTGCTGTCGTTTTACGGGCTGATTTATCCGGCTCATAAGAATGGATAATGAAGTGATACAAGAAATATGAAAGCATTGCAGTGTAACAAAAGCTGCCGTCTGAAGAAATCATAGAGTTTCTTTAGCGGCAGCTTTTTATATTGATGCAATGAAATTGTATTAGATATTCCGCGAGGCGAGTACTTCCAGCGGTTCGTCGGGCCGTGTGAAGGCGATGTCCGGCTGCTGGTCCAGGTAATCCAAGGCGTAGCCTAGGCAGGCTGCTGTTCCATAGATCAAGCCGTCTTCGTCGAGGTCGAATTCCGGCGTATGGTGGTTGGCGCCGCAGCCTTTTTCGGCATTGGCGATGCCCGTAAAGGTCAGGACGCCGGGGTAGAGGCGGGCTGTGATGGCGAAGGTTTCCGAGGCCATCCAGGGCGTGCAGTCAGTCAGGACGTCGGGGCCGATATAGGAAGCGACGGCTTGTTCGGCGAGTTTTGCGCAGACCGGGTTGTTCTGTACCTCAAATAAGGGCTTGGGCATGTGCAGGATATCGTAGGTACAGCCGTAGGTACGGCAGGCGTTGTCCAGGATGCGCAGGAATTCTTCGTAAAACCGTTTGCCGGCCTGGTCGTAGCTGAAGAAGCGGCACGTGCCGGCAAAGGTCAGGTCGTTGGGGATGACGTTGAGGGCGCTGCCGCTGTGGAGCGAGCCGATGGACACAGTGAGCCCGCTTAGGGGCGGCACGACACGCATGCGCAGGGCCTGCAGGTCGCTGTAAAAGGCGTGGAAGCAGTCGATAGGGCTTTGGGCCAAATCAGGACGGGAGCCGTGGCCGCCGTGGCCGTTGATCCTGATTTCGAAACCGAAGCCGCCGGCCATGGGCGCTTCGCGGCAGACGGCGATTTTTCCCGTTGGAATGTCCCAGCGCACGTGGGTGGCATAGCAGGCGTCGATGTGCCAACCGCTCTTTTCTTCGATATAGTGAAGGAGATAGGCCAAGGGGCCCGATTCTTCTTCACCTTGCTCGAACATGAGGATAATCTTGCCGTTCCAGCGGTCCTTCCACTGGTTCAGAAGCTTGGCGGCGACGAGCTGCATGGCGATGTGCCCGTCGTGGCCGCAGGCGTGCATGACGCCGGGGGTATGGGACCGGCAGCTGCGCTTTTGAGATAGGTTGCAGTCGCTTTCCTCGATAGGCAGGGCGTCGATATCGGCGCGCAGGAGCAGGGTCTTCCCCGGATTTTGGCCGTTTATCCAGCCGAGGATGCCGCCGTGCTCTATATGGCGGCTGGCAATGCCGTATTCGGCAAGCTTTTCCTGAATATAGGCCATGGTCTGCGTTTCCTGACGGGACAGCTCGGGATGTTCGTGGCAGCGGCGGCGGATGGCTGTCAATTCAGCCGCTTCTTGCTGTACTGCTTGTAATATATGATGCATGGTCAACACTCCTTTGGGTTATTCTTCAATGCCGGCACGGGCTGCAATTCCCCTGTCGTAGGGATGCCTGCGCTTGCAGATTTCCGATACGTAGTCGGCTAGGGCGAGAAGGCGCTCTGATGGGCCGCGGCCGGTCAGAACGACTTCCAGCGTATCGGGCCGGGTACGGAGGAAGGAAAGCAGTTCGTCTTCCGGGAGCAGTCCCAGACGGCACGCCGGTAGGGCTTCATCCAGTACGAGCATGTCCGGCGTTTCCCGGCGGCAGTGCTTGGCGATTTCATGGAACAGGGCTCGCTGCTGCCGTTTCGTCTCTTCTAGCTCGTCCGGCGTCATCTGAAAGGTAAATTTGGCAGGGCCTTCGCCCCGCATCACCGTGACGGCGTCCAGCTGCTGCAGGACGGCCAGCTCGCCTGTTTTTCTGGTTTTGAGAAACTGAGCGAATACGACGCGGCCTCCCCGCCCGACGCAGCGGATAGTCAGGCCGACGGCGGCCGTCGTCTTCCCCTTGCCGTCGCCGCAATATATATGAATCAATCCGGTGTCCATAACAGGTCTCCTCGTATGATAGTCAAGAATAAAATTTTATAGTTTCCAGTATAGCATATTACGCTATTTTCTCATAGAAAAAAGCATAGCTGAAATTTGCAGGTAATTTTGACAAATAGGGAAAAGAATTCTATAATGTCTTAATTACATTTTTACAAGAGGAGGCTTTATGGACGAAAACGAACTGCACGTTCTCTTGATGCTGGGCTTTTATCGCTCCAATAGGGAAATCGTGAAGCAAACGACGAACAGCGGGCTGATGCCGGGACAGCCTAAGATTTTGGAATTTTTAAGCTCCAACGACGGCTGCAACCAAAAGGAAATCAGCCGGGGCTGCGTATTGGACAAATCGACGGTGACGAGCCTGCTGAAGCGCATGGAAAAGATAGGACTTATCCGCAAGGAGTTTCATCAGGACGATTTGCGGTGCGCCCGCATTTATTTGACGGACGCGGGAAAGGAAAAGGCCGCCTGGGTGCGGTCGGTCATGCGGGATATCGACGGGCAGGGCTGGCAGGGCATATCCGACGAGGAACGCCGGTGCTTTATGAACGTGTTCCACAAGATTATCCGCAATCAGAAAAAATGGGATGAACGGTATTGAGGACTGCCTGCGCCGGATTCCGTTCTAAGCTACTCATCAAGGTGTAATCGTGGTATAATACATAAATTAACAGGACTAATGGAAAGGGGGCGTCGGCTGTGGAACCTGTCGTACGCAGCGTGTTGGAGGCGTTGAACGAAGCCGGGTATGAAGCGTATATTGTCGGCGGCGCCGTCCGGGATTTGCTTATGAAGCGAACGCCTCATGACTACGACGTGACGACGTCGGCCCGGCCTGAGGAAATACGGGCCGTTGCAGAGGCCCGGGGCTGGCATACGGCGGAGATACGAAGCGAGCGGTTCGGCATCGTCGTCCTCGTCGTCGACGGCATGACGATCGAAACGGCAACCTTTCGCGGTGAGGCCTACGGCGACGACGCCCATCGTCCCGAGCAGGTCTGGTATGCTTCGACGCTGCGCGAGGACGTGCTGCGCCGCGACTTTACCGTTAACGCCCTGGCTATGGATAAGGACGGCCATATTTACGACTATACGGGCGGGCAGAAGGACATCCGCAAGAAACGGCTGGTTACGGTCGGCGACGCGCGGCGGCGGTTTCAGGAAGACGCGCTGCGCTTGTTCCGGGCCTGCCGGTTTACGGGGCAGCTTGATTTCCTGCCCGATAGAGAACTGATACAAGCGATGCCTGAGGCATTTCACCGCGTCGCCGGGTTATCTGTCGAGCGGGTAGTCAGCGAAATCGACCGCCTCATGACGACGCCGGCGGCTTATAAAGGCCTGGACGTGCTGGTGCGGACCGGCCTCGGCGCCTGCAGCTGCCGGCGCAGGGAAAACGGCGTGTATCAGGACGTGCCCATCTTGCCAGAGTGCAGCCATTTGCCGTCGACGCCCCAGTCGCGTCCCTTTCACTTGTTCGACGCCTGGTTTCATACGTTAGCCGTTGTGGCCCACACGCCGCCGGATTTGACGATTCGCTACGGAGCCTTTTTCCACGACGTCGCCAAGGGCATGCCGGGAATACGGGGCGTTCACAAAGGCCGCTATACGGATTACGGCCACGACGCCAAGGGTGCCGAAGTGGCCGAGGCCGTTTTGCTGCGGTGGCGCAAGCCGCCGGATTTTGCCAAGAGGGTAGCCTGGCTGGTCAAGACGCATATGAAATTTCATTATTTTGCCAATACGGGGCAGGGGGACGTAGATAAATGGCTGCGGCGCGAAGCGCTGGAAGGGCCCTTTCGCCGGACGGACGAGCTGGTAGAAGCCGTTCGGCAGGCGACGGCCGTAGCTTGCGGCGACGTCCTTGGCTGCGGCCATCGGGAAGCAGATACGAGCGGCACCGAATCGTTCGGCGAGTACATGGCCTTGTTAGCCAGCCAGATGCCGGTCGGCACGAAGGATCTGCGCTACGACCGGCGCATACCGGATGCCTGCGGCCGCCGGACGGGAGAATGCCTGCGCGTCCTGCTCAAGCGCGTGCAGAATAAGGAATTGCAGAACGACGCCGACGTACTGGCTGAGGCGGCGGAGAAGTGGCTCAAGCGCCATACTGGAGATAGTACATGACGGAAGATAAGGATATCAAGCAATACAAAAAGATTCGAAAACGTATAGGAACGTGCGTATTGGTGCTGTTTGTATTCTGCGCTTTTATCAGCATGCGTCTTGTATATCTGCAGGTCGTCCAGCGGGGAGAGCTCACGGAGATGGCCGACAGCCAGGCCGAAACGGACCGAAAGCTCCAGTCGCCGCGGGGCACGATTTTTGATCGCAACGGCAAGGTGCTGGCCATCAGCGAAATGGCGAAATCCTTATACGCCGACCCGACGATGCTCAATAAGCCGCCTGCCGATATCGCCCGCATGCTGGCGCCGTATTTGCGCATGCCCGAAGGGGATATCCAAAAAGCCTTGGAAGAGGATACGGCTTTCGTGTGGCTGGAGCGGACCATGGACCACGAAAAATACGAAGGCGCGGCCCAGGTCATTAAGGAGCAGAAGCTGGAAGGGCTGCGGTTTATCGACGAAAACCACCGTTTTTATCCCAATAACGGCTTAGCCGCGCAGGTCATCGGGTTCGTCGGGGAAAACGACGAGGGCCTGGACGGCATCGAAATGATTTTGGACGAAGAAATACGGGGCAACGTGCAGACCTTCCGGCTCATGACCGATAAGAATAACATACCTATTTTTGATTCGGCCCTGGAAAAGATACTGCCCGACAAGGAACGGTCCGTCCGGCTGACGCTGGACAGTACGATTCAATTCCTGGCGGAAAAAAGTCTGGACGGCATCATGGAGCGGAGCCGTCCCGAAGGCGCGGCAGTCATCGTCATGGACCCCAAGACAGGCGAAATCCTGGCTATGGCCAGCCGGCCCGGGTATAATTTGAACGAATTCGGCAAGGGAAGCGCCGAACAGTATCGCAACCGGGCCGTCGTCAACTTGTACGAACCGGGGTCGACGTTCAAGCCGATTATGGCCGCCGCGGCTATCGATTCGGG
This sequence comes from uncultured Megasphaera sp., assembly GCA_900554215.1. Taxonomy (GTDB): domain Bacteria; phylum Bacillota; class Negativicutes; order Veillonellales; family Megasphaeraceae; genus Megasphaera. Next base: position 19,319 of record USGG01000024.1, on the reverse strand, counting down.
AAAATGGGATGTAAACCGCGTATATCACGACGTCGGGTATATTCAGGTCGCCGACCGGACGATTCAGAACTGGGACGAAGAGGGCCTGGGCGACGTTACGGTAAAAGATATACTGAAATTTTCCATCAATACAGGTATGGTTAAAATGGGGCTGACCACAGGCGGACAGACGATGATCGACTACGCCAAGCGCTTCGGCTTCGGCAAGGCGACGGGCATCGAGCTGGCCGGCGAAGGGTCGGGCATCCTGTTTGATGCCGACGATATGAGCGAAGTCGACGAAGCGACTATGGCTATCGGCCAGAGTATCGCCGTCACGCCGCTGCAGATGGTGCAGGCCTTCGGAGCCATCGCCAACGGCGGCCATATGATGAAGCCTTTTATCATCAAGGAAATCGACAATCCCGACGGCAGCGTATACCAAAAAACAGAGCCCCAGGAAGTCGGGCGGCCTATTAAGGAAGAAACGGCTTCGTTAATCAGCAAGATATTGGCGGAGGAAATTTCTTCCGGCGGCGGCCAGACGGCGAAGATCGATGGATACGAATTCTGCGGCAAGACCGGCACGGCCCAGAGGCTGGACCCGGTGCATGGCGGGTACGCCGAAGGGCAGTATATCGGTTCCTTCATCGGGTTCGGCCCGCTGGAAGATCCGCAGTACGTCGTCCTCATCGTCGTAGATAATCCGAAAGGGGCCTATTACGGGGCGGAAGTCGCAGCTCCCGTATTTAAGGAGATGATGACGGACATCGTCCGCATCAAGGGCATCCGCCCGTCCCAGCCTGTAGCATGGATGATAGAAGCGGGCAAGAAGCCGCGCGAGCCGAAGAAGACGCGGGACATACCGCCAATTCATCGGACTGATGAAGGCGTCCTGCTTCCGTCTTTTATAGGCTGGGACAGCCGCGAAGTCAACGACTGGCTGAACGAGGCCGGCCTTGGCTTCGTACCGAACGGCACGGGACATGCCGTATATCAGGTTCCGCAGGGAGGAAGCTACGTTCCTCCGGGGAACAATGTCACAGTAACATTTATGCGTTAAAGGAGGAGTGGATGTGAAGCTGTTGGACGGAAAGGAAGTGGCTGCGTTTCACCGCAGCCGTATAGAGCGCCGTATCGCCGCGCTGCAGAAGGGGCACATCCAGCCGAAACTGGTTATCTTTTTAGTAGGCGGCGACAAGCCGTCGGCTATGTATGCCGCGTCTATGCAGAAGACGGCGCGTTCCGTCGGATTACAGGCAGATGTGTATCGATATGAGGCGGCGGTGCAGGAGGAGGATCTGATCGCCCGTATAGAACAGTGCAATGCTGACAGTTCCGTGTTCGGCATCTTGCTCATGATGCCCCTGCCGCCGCATCTCGACGCCCAGCGTGTCGTCAACGCGATCAGTCCGGACAAAGACGCAGACGGTCTTACGGACTGCAATGTGGCGCGCTTATTTACCGGGCGGCCGGCTTTTGTGCCCTGCACGCCCCAGGCCGTCATGGCGATTCTGGATTATTACGGCGTCGAGCTGGCCGGCAAGGAAGTCGTCGTCATCGGCCGGAGCGCCGTCGTCGGCAAGCCTTTGGCTCAGCTGTGCCTGGCCCGCAACGCTACGGTCACCCAGTGCCATACGGGCACGGCAGACTTAAAGGCCGTGACGAGACGGGGCGACGTCGTCATCGCCGCCGTAGGCAAAGCCGGGCTGGTTACGGCCGATATGATTAAGCCGGGAGCCGTCGTCATCGACGTCGGCATCAACCGCGTAGACGGCAAAACCGTAGGCGACGTCGCTTTCGACGAGGTTGCAGGCGTAGCTGGAGCGGTGACTCCCGTACCTGGCGGCGTCGGTGCGGTGACGACCATGATGGTATTGGCCAACGTTATCGGCGGAACGGCGTACAGCAGGTAAGATTTGAATTGAGGTGGAAGAAATGCATATTTTGGATACGTTTTTAATTCATTATTTACATCGGTTTGACAAGTACTGCTTTACAGTAGACCTGCATGATAAAAAGTATACCATTGGCAGCGGTCAGCCCTTATTTAACGTCGTCATTCATAAGGATATTCCCAAGCGCGAGCTGCTGTCCTCGACATCCCTGGCATTGGGCGAAGCGTATATGCGCAAGGATTTGGAAATCGAAGGCGATTTGTTCACGGCCCTGCAGTGCATTTTAAGCCAGACCAGCCAGTTTTCTTTGGACAAGAGCTCTCTGAAGCGGATTTTATACACGCCGGAATCCAAATCCTATCAGAAGCAGCAGGTTTCGTCTCATTACGATTTGGGCAACGATTTTTATCAATTATGGCTTGACCCGTCAATGAGTTATTCCTGCGCTTATTTCAAGCAGGAAGACGATACGCTTGAACAGGCCCAGCACAACAAGGTACACTATATTTTGGAAAAGCTGCACCTGCAGCCGGGCATGAGCCTCCTCGATATCGGCTGCGGCTGGGGCTACCTGCTCATCGAAGCGGCGCAGAAATACGGCGTAAAAGGCTATGGCTGCACGCTGAGCCACGAACAGTGGAAAAAGGGGCAGGAACGCATCGAAGCCCTGGGGCTGCAGGGACAGGTACAAATCGATCTGATCGACTACCGTGATCTGGTTAAAGAAGGACGGACCTATGACCGCATCGTCAGCGTCGGCATGCTGGAACACGTAGGCCGTTCCAATTATTCCATCTACATGGAAACGGCGGACCACCTGCTGAAGGACGGCGGCTTGTTCCTTCTCCATTACATCAGCGGCCTCGACGAAAGCGTCGGCAATCCCTGGATGCGCAAGTATATATTCCCAGGCGGTACCTTGCCGTCTCTGCGTGAAATTATCAGCATCGCCTACAACTGCGATTTCCGGGTCATCGATGTCGAAAGCCTGCGCCGTCACTATTACAAGACGCTCATGTGCTGGTACGATAATTTCCAGAAGGTCCGCGGCCAAGTTGCGGCCGAACGGGGCGAAGAATTTGTCCGCATGTGGGATTTATATCTCTGCGGCTGCGCCGCAGCATTTTACATCGGCAATATCGACCTGCATCAAGTGCTGATGACCAAAGGCGTCAACAACGAATTGCCTATGACTCGCTGGTATTAATTTCATAACCATAAAAAATGCGCTTTTCTCTATGTGAAGGAAAGCGCATTTTTTATGGTTATATATGTGTAAAATGCAAATATCGTATGCTTGACTTTTATAATAAATGAGATTATACTGTAATTAAGTTAAACGTTATACGAATTTCGCGAAATCTATTGTCAGGCTGTTTATCAGAAAAGGAGTGTACCATATGATTAAGCAGATTATTAAAACTGTAGATGGAAATGAAGCAACGGCTGATGTAGCATATGCTTTTACGGAAGTAGCTACGATTTATCCTATTACGCCGTCGTCTCCTATGGCGGAGCATGTCGACGTATGGGCGGCTAACGGAAGAAAGAATTTGTTTGGCCAGCCGGTTAAGCTGGTAGAAATGCAGTCCGAAGCCGGCGCTATTGGCGCCGTTCACGGCGCGTCGGAAACGGGCAGCCTGTGTTCGTCTTTTACGGCGTCTCAGGGCCTCATGCTTATGATTCCCGTCATGCACCGCTTATCGGGTGAATTAAAGCCTGTCGTCCTTCACGTGGCGGCTCGTACGGTTGGGACCCATACGATGTCTATTTTCGGCGACCATTCCGACGTCATGGGCTGCCGCAATACGGGCTGGGCCATGCTGTGCAGCGCCAGCGTACAGGAATGCGCTGACTTGGCGGCAGTAGCTCATTTATCGACGATTAAGGGCCACGTTCCTTTCATGCATTTCTTCGACGGCTTCCGCACGTCTCATGAAATCCAGAAAATCAGCATGCTGCCGGAAGACGAATTGAAAAAGCTGATCGATAAAGACGCCTTGTATGACTTTAAGCATCACGGCTTAAATCCGGAACATCCGGTAATCCGCAGCACCGTTACCAATCCGGACATGTTCTTCCAGTCCCGTGAAGCCAATAACTCCTGGTATGACCGCCTTCCGTACATCGTGGAAGACTATATGGACAAGATCAGCGAGCTGACGGGCCGTACTTACAAATTATTCAACTACTACGGCGATCCGGAAGCAGAGCACGTCGTCGTTGCCATGGGTTCTGTTACCGGCGCGATTCAGGAAGTCGTAGACTCGCTGAACGCCCAGGGCAAGAAAGTCGGCTACGTGCAGGTACACTTGTTCCGGCCTTTCTCGCTGGAGCACTTCATGCAGGCCTTGCCGGAAACGGTTCGCTCTATTACCGTTATGGACCGGACGAAGGAACCGGGCGCCTTAGGCGAGCCGCTGTTTGAAGATGTCTGCGCCGCTGTAGAACATACGGGACGCTATATTCCTATCATGGCCTGCCGCTACGGCTTGTCGTCCAAGGACGTGCCGCCGGCGTCGATTCACGCTGTATTCCGCAATATGGAATCGCTGCAGCCGAAGAAGCACTTCACCTTGGGCATCATCGACGACGTAACGCACTTGTCCTTGCCGGATGTACCCATTCAGATCGACGATCAGGGCACGGTAAGCTGCAAGTTCTGGGGCTTCGGCTCGGACGGTACGGTTGGCGCGAACAAAAACTCCATTAAGATTATCGGCGACAATACGGATATGTACGTTCAGGCCTATTTTGAATACGATACGAAAAAATCGGGCGGCGTGACGAAATCCCATCTCCGCTTCGGCAAGAATCCGATCCGCTCGACTTATTACATCAAGCAGGCCGATTTCTTGGCATGTCATAAACAGGCATACATGGATTCGTACGACATCGTCAGCGAAGTAAAGGATGGCGGCATCTTCCTGCTGAACTGCAGCTGGAGCCCCGAAGAGCTGGAACAGCATCTGAGCAATAAGGTAAAACGGCAGATTGCCGAAAAGGGGCTGCGCTTCTACACGATTGACGCGACAAAGATCGCCGAAGAAATCGGCCTCGGCAGCAATCGTACCAATACGGTTCTGCAGGCTTCCTTCTTCAAGCTGACGGAAATCCTGCCTATTGAAGACGCCGTCCGCTACATGAAAGAAGCTATCGCCAAGACGTATCTGGCAAAGGGCGAAGCCGTCATTTCCATGAACCAGGCCGCTGTGGACCGGGGCATTACGGGCCTCGTCGCCGTCGACGTGCCGGAAAGCTGGAAGCAGCTGCCGGCAGATCCTCCGAAAGCCGAAAGTGGTCTGCCTGATTTCATTACGAAAATTGTAGAACCGTCTAATGCGCAGCTGGGCGATACGATTCCCGTCAGCGAATTCGTACAGTACGCCGACGGCTCCTATCCCTTGGGCTCGACGAAATATGAAAAGAGAGGCATTGCTTCGACTGTGCCGGAATGGATCGTTGAAAACTGCGTCCAGTGCAACCGCTGCGCCCTCGTTTGCCCGCATGCCGCTATCCGTCCGTACTTGGTAACGGCTGATGAAAAGAAGGCGGCTCCGGCTGGTTTCACGACGAAGAAGGCTGTCGGCAAGGGCTTGGAAGGATATGAATTCCGCGTTCAGGTATCGCCTCTTGACTGCTACAGCTGCGGCACCTGCGTCAACGTCTGCCCGGCCAAGGAAAAAGCGCTGGTCATGAAGCCTCTCGACACGCAGCGCCATGAAAGCGCAAACTGGGATTACGCCCAGACGATTGCGCCGAAGGCTACAGGCCTTGATAAGTTTTCCGTCAAGGGCAGCCAGTTCAACCAGCCCCTCCTCGAGTTCTCCGGCGCTTGCGCAGGCTGCGCGGAAACGGCGTACATGAAGATCTTGACCCAGCTGTTTGGGCCGCGCATGCTCGTAGCCAACGCGACGGGATGCACCCAGGCTTGGGGTTCCGCGATGCCGAGCATTCCCTATACGACGAACAGCGAAGGCTTCGGTCCGGCTTGGTCCAATTCCGTATTTGAAGACAATGCTGAATTTGCCCTCGGCATGTCCTTGTCCATGACGCAGCAGCGCGACGATATCCGTCTCAAATCGGAACAACTCCTGCCGCTGACAGACGGTGCGCTGCATGACGCGATTCAGGCATGGCTTGACTCCATCGGCGTGGAAAACGAAGGCGAAGTCACGGAAGGCATCAGCCGCGCATATATTAAGGCATTGGGTGAAGCTGAACTGACCGGCGAAGCTGCCGAACTGCAGAAATACATCTTAGCCCATAAAGAACATATCATCAAAAAGACGATCTGGATGTACGGCGGCGACGGCTGGGCCTACGACATCGGCTACGGCGGCTTAGATCACGTCATGGCCATGAATGCCAACCTGAATGTCATGCTCGTTGATACGGAAGTATATTCCAATACGGGCGGCCAGTCGTCCAAGGCTACGCCTGTCGGCGCAGTGGCTCAGTTCGCCGCGTCGGGCCGCAAGTTCAACAAGAAGGATTTGGGGCGCCTGCTCATGACGTACGGCCATATCTATGTCGCCCAGGTCGCTCTCGGCGCCGATCCGAACCAGCTTATCAAGGCCATCAAAGAAGCGGAAGCCTACGACGGCCCGTCCATCATCATCGCCTACTCGCCGTGCATCAATCACGGTATCCGCGGCGGCATGGGCAACGCCCAGGAAGAAATGAAGCGGGCTGTAGACTGCGGGTATTGGCACCTGTACCGGTACAACCCTGCGCTGGAAAAAGAAGGCAAGAACCCCTTCATCCTCGATTCGAAGGAACCAAAGGAATCGTTCCGCGAATACCTCATGGGTGAAACGCGGTACGCTGCCTTGACCCGGACCTTCCCGGATATTGCCGACGAACTGTTCGCCAAGGCCGAAGAATTTGCCAAGAAGAAGTATGAAATCTATAAAGAATTAGCAGATAAATAACTCGACGATCCTTAGAGTACATTATCTGTGACGACGGAGCTGCCGCGATGCACGAGGTGTCGCGGCAGCTCGTTTCATTTTATGGCTTCTCATGGTACAATACATACAAGAAAAGGCTGGTGATACGTATGAAAAAAATTTGGCTTATCCGGCATGGCGAGAGTATTGCCAATGCCGGCGAACCGACGCGGGACCATGCGGCGATCCCGCTGTCGGAAAAGGGGCTTCAGCAGGCCCAGGAGCTGGCTCTTGCCATCCCATCGGCTCCCGATTTAATCGTCACGTCTCCTTTTTTGCGGGCCCAGCAGACGGCGATGCCGACGATTGGGCGGTTTCCTCAGGCCCATACGGGGATTTGGGAATGCATTCATGAATTTGTGTATCTGGCGCCGGCGACCTGCGTCGGCACGACCTTTGCCCAGCGGCGCCCCCGGGTCATCGCCTATTGGCGGAAGCTGGACCCCGATTATATCGACGGCGAAGGCGCCGAAAGCTACCGGCAGCTTATGGAACGGATTCAGTCGACGATAAGCCTCCTGCAGCGGCGTCCTGAACAATTTATTCTCCTGTTTACCCATGGGCAGTTTATACGCAATTTCCTTCTGGCGTACGAGCATCCGCAATGGACAGCAGAGCAGTGCATGGCTTCGTTTCGTCGGAGCGATCCGGTCCGCAACGGGCAAATCATAGAAATTTCCATGTAAAATATACTATCATGGTGTTGTTTTATGGCGATCCTCATGATATAATAAGATCAATATTAATAAACAATTACTATTTGTTAAAAATCATGATAGGAGATGATCTGCATGGCCAATTTTATAGATGCTGTTAAGCAGAGACGGACGAATTATGCTCTGGGGAAAGAAATCCACGTTTCAGAAGGTCAGATTGTAGATACGATTCAGACCATGGTACGGGAAGTCCCATCGGCATTCAACATGCAGTCCGGCAAGGTCGTCGTGGCCCTTGGCGCCGTGCACGACAGGATATGGGATATTACGATGGATACGCTGCGGGCTATCGTGCCGCCGGCCAATTTTGCCGTGACGGAACAGAAAATCCATTCCTTTTCCGCAGCCTACGGAACGGTCTTGTTTTTTGACGACACATCTATTGTAGATGACCTGGCCCGGCAATTTCCGGCGTATGCCGATAATTTCCCCGTTTGGGCCCAGCAGGCTAACGGCATGATGCAGTTTGCCGTCTGGACAGCCCTGGCTGATTTGGGATTGGGTGTAAATATACAGCATTATAATCCCCTTATCGACGACGAGGTGAAACAGCTTGTCCATGCACCGGAATCGTGGAAGCTCATTGCGCAGATGCCCTTCGGGCAGGCGCTGGAAGCTCCGAAGCCGATTCAAAAAGTCCCTGTAGAAGAACGGGTGAAGATTCTAAGATAAGACGCCATATAAAAAACGCATTCGCAACGGTTGCTGCGAATGCGTTTTTTTGTATTGTTCAGTTAGCTAATAAAGAGTTGTCCGAAATATACGATACAGCCTAAAATAACGGCGTACGGAACGTATACTTTGATAATAGCTTTGAGAATTTCGCTGTCTTTTCCAACTAGGGAAATAGCGCCTACGGCGATGGCGATGCTTTGCGGTGAGATCATCTTGCCGACGCATGTGCCGGCAGAATTTGCCGCTGCCAGCCAGGCCGCGTTGGCGCCGATGGCCGCGGCTGCGTCGGTCTGCAAATTGCCGAACAGGACGTTGCTCGACGTGCCGGAGCCGGTGATAAAGGTGCCGATAGAACCGATGATCGGAGCGATAAAGGGATAAAAATTGCCGGTTACGTCGACGGCCGTGCTGGCGATATCCGACGTCATACCGCTGTAGCCCATGACCTTGGCTGTTGCGATGACGGCGATAATGGTGATGATCGTATTGCGCAGGCCGCGGATTGTTTGAAGCAGAACAAAGAACATTTCGCTGAACGAAGCCTTTTGGATGTAGCCGCTGATAAAGGCAGCCAGGAAAATGAGTACGCCCGGCGTAGCTAACCAAACGAAGGTATAGGGGGAAGCGCCGGGGCCGGTATAGATGACGACGGAAGTCTTGACGGCGCTTAATGGGACGTTGATTGCAGGGACGAATTTAGACGTCAGCAAGAGGAAGACGAAGATAAGGATAAAAGGCAGGCAGGCTAAGAATCCGCCGTGTAAGGGGACGTGAGCCGGATGGATGTCCATATGGTACGTTTCGTCCTGGGAAGGCCGATATTTGGAGTACAGGACGATAATACCCATGATCACGACAGACGAAATCATAACGGCCAGTTCAGGGCCGGCTATTGCCGAAATCAGCAGCTCCGGCAGGGCTAACCCCAGCCCGCACAATAAGGTCAGGAGAAATACGCCGCGCAGGGCCTTGATGGAGCCGCCGACGACGATGACCATGAGAAAGGGGCAGATGATGTTGAGAGGCAAAAGCTGCAAGCTGATGTAAGTAGACAATTGGACAGGGTCCAGGCCGGTCAAATTTGCCAGCGTGCTGGCGGGAATGCCGATAGAACCGTATGTCGTCGGCACGGAATTGGCGATAAGGCAGAGCAAAATAGCTTTTACCGGATTGAAGCCCATGGCGACGAGCATGCTGGCCGGAATGGCAATCGCCGTGCCGAAACCGGCCATACCTTCCATGAACGCGCCGAAGCCCCAGCCGATGAGCAGGGCGAGGACGCGTTGGTCTTTGCTGACCGTTGTCAGCATGTGTTTCACAATGTCCATGGATTTCGTATATAGAGTTAGATTATACGTAAAAATAGCAGCGATGATGACCAAAAGAATGGGCCAGCAAGCTAAGGCCACGCCTTCTAAGGCCGCTGTGCCGGCATCGACGCCCGACATATGGTAATATAAGAGGGCGACGAGAAACGAAATGATAAGGGCCAGCGGACAGGCTTTGAAACTCTGCATTTTTAAAAATCCCAGAGAAACAATGAGCCATAAAATCGGTGAGAGGGCTAATACAAACGTCATAATACCATGCATCCTTTCAATAGTATGTGAAATAATTCCTAAATAATATGAGGCGACGAATAGGAGCTGTAGACAATCTCATAAACTATTCCTAATATAAATTGTAAAATACAAAGCCTATTCGTGAAAACTATAACTATATTATAATAGATAAAAGGAATTAATCAATGGGAAAATAAATTCATATATAGCATGATTAATGACGAATGATTGCAGATAGGCAAAGAGAATACATGAGGAAATATGAGCATGAAAACGCAAAAACTGCCATGCAGAAGGCATGGCAGTTATGCGTTATATTCATGAACTTGTTAAAAACCGAGGTTTTCCCCGACGAGAATTACTTTAATGCGGCCGGCTGGGCTGCAGCGGCGCGTGCGGACGAATTGGTTGCAAATGCTGCCTTCGCTGTTGCAGTCGGCACACATGCCCGTGACGATGCACGGCGTCGGGGCGGCGAAGCGCTGTTTGTTGATGGGAGCGGCTACTGTGCGGGCCCGGACGACGGCATCTTCCAGGGTCGGCGCGACCTTGTTCATGCCGACGATGACGACGACCTGTTTCGGGCCGTATACCAGGGCGGCGACGCGGTTTCCGTTGCCGTCGATATTATAGAGCTGGCCGTCTTCTGTTGCGGCGTTCGTTCCCATGATGAACGTGTCGCAGAGCAGAGCCTTGCGCATCAGCTCGACTCGTTCTTCCGGCGAGCCGGCGGCGTCGCGGTCGATGACCTGGTAGTGCTCCAGCACATAGGGCCGCAGGCCGATTTCGTTAATAGAAACGGAACCGCCCCAGGACACGACGTGGTCTGCCGGAATGAGGGCCAGCGCTTTTTGCAGCGCTTCTTCCTTGGTAGGACAGTAATAGGCTTCAAAGCCGCGCTTAGCGAAATTTTCCGCTACTTTCGGGCCTTTCTTATCGTACATTACGTGCATCATATCGGATCGATCCATAATAATAACCTCCTCTTAATACATACCTTTTGTATATATTAAGAGTAGCCTATTTTTTTATTCTTGGCAATGAAGATATTTGTCTGAATTCCGTAAATTTTTGATGCTGCGCGGCAATGCGCGCGTTGCGTCGATAGTTTCCTGAGACGGCTGCGAAGCGAAGTTCCACTGGTCGTGTTTTTAGTAGGATGGACCGATACCATGATGCTGGCAATGGGAGGAAAGAGGTCGACAAACATTTTGCATGGCGGCAACGGGCGTAACTGCGCAGTGTGGTATCGGCCTATCTGGTGAAAGGGAAAGGCTTTGCCGTTGACATAGTAATTTTATACTTTTTATAATAATAGATATATTGATGCACAAGGAGTGATGACCATGAAAAAACTATTGGTATGTATTGCTATTGCGGCATTTTCAGCGGCCTCGGCCTGCCTTGCCGCTGATGGGCTGAACGCGGCTCCTGCGGCAGCGGCAGCCGTCCCGTATCGGACGCTGACGCCGCAAGAAGCAAAGCTGCAGATGGATCAGCAGGCAAATCTCGTTGTCGTCGACGTGCGCACTCAGGAAGAATATGCGGCAGGCCATATTCCTTCCGCCGTGCTGCTGCCGGTAGAGCAGATTGAAGCGAAGGCTGATTCCGTCGCCAAGGTCCTGCCGGATAAAAACGCGGAAATCTTCGTATATTGCCGCAGCGGCAAGCGCGCCGGCCGCGCTGCAGCGGCGCTGACGGAACAGGGCTATACCAATGTCTACAGCATCGGCGGCATCATGGACTGGCCCTATGAGGTCGTAAAATAATTAAGAATAGGAATATAAAAAAGCTGATTACAGTGCATGATCACCGTAATCAGCTTTTTTGGTATGGTGGAGATGAGGAGAGTCGAACTCCTGTCCGTAAATGCCGCCCCATGAACTTCTCCGAGCGCAGACCTTGTTTTATCGTCTCAAACAGCTGTCGTACAAGGACAAACTACGCTGTTCCAGCCTGTGAGTTTCCCGCTGCGGCGGCCAGGCCCATGCCGCAGGGTATCCCGCTAAGTGACGTCTGCAAACTGCCCGCAGGATTAGCAGCAAGAGACGTTAGCCGCGATTAGGCAGCTAAAGCAAAGTTTTGTTCTTTTGCGTTTAATTTAAAGGTTCACCGTTTTGCGGCCTGATGAAACGCCGGCTCGCTATTCATGATACAACCATCCACGTCGAAACCTTTACATCCCCATGGATTCATATAGTATATCATACCCTATGGGTTCTGACAATTCTTTATTTTTGATAAGGCGGCGAAACAGAAAGCGTAGACGGCAAAGAGTCTTGAAAGATTTGCAAATAAAATATATACTAGTTGCAGAAAATGTGTTGGTTTTTACGGAGGTTTTACGGGAAAAATACGTAATTTATGCTATAATAAATGTGTTAAAAAGAGTATTCTAATAAGAGGCTTCAAAGAAAGGGGACGGCCCTTTGTTATATATTGTCAAATGGATATATTCGTGGCTGCTACCGCTGGGCGGCATTGTCCTAGCCCTGGGGTTTCTTGTTGCGTATCAGCGGCGCCGCCGGTCGGCAGGCGTCAAATGGCTGGCCGCCGTCGTTCTCGTATTGTACGCCCTGTCGATTGCGCCGGTGTCTAATTGGCTGCTGCGGCCCTTGGAACAGGAGTATGAACAGCCTGCGGCGCAGGCGCTGGACGGCGACGTCATTATTATGCTGGGCGGCGGAGTGCTAGCCGGCGTGCCCGATGTAGATGGAGAAGGACAGCTGAGCGGCGCTGCGGCCAATCGGTTTTTAACGGCCCTGCGCCTTCATCGCGCCCTCGGCCTTCCGCTGCTGCTGTCAGGCGGGAAGGTGCTGCCGGACGACGCCAGCGAGAGCGCCGTCGCCAGGCGCATGCTGCTGTCCCTGGGTGCGGCGGAATCTATGATTTATACTGATGAAGAGAGCCGTAATACGGCGGAGAACGCCGCTTTTTCCAAGGCCATCTGCGAGGCCAACGGCTGGCGTCGCCCTATCGTCGTGACCAGTGCCTTTCATATGGAGCGGGCGGCCTATTTGTTCCGCCGCGAAGGCCTGGACATCACGCCGTATCCTTGCGATTACCGCGCCGGAACGGGAATATCTCTCTATTCCTTTGTTCCCCAGGCCAGCGTGCTGGCCGATTCCTGCCTGGCGATAAAAGAGTATGTTGGCTTGGTGGCGGCCAGGGCTGGGCTGCAATAATTACGGTGAAAAAAATATCGGGACAAATTTCGCCCAAGCTATTGCAAAAATGTACCCAGTGTGGCATACTATGGGTGTAAGGTGAATTAAACGAGTTAGTCAATTTGAATAGGTTTTGTAAAAAGGAGTGTATCGACAATGATTAAAGTTGGTATTAATGGTTTTGGCCGTATTGGACGCTTTGTTTTCCGCGCTGCCCAGACTCGCGACGATATCGAAATCGTAGGCATCAACGACCTCTGCCCTGTAGACTACATGGCATACATGCTCAAATATGACACGATGCATGGCCAGTTCGACGGCACGATTGAAGCCGACGTTGAAAACAGCCGCCTTATCGTAAACGGCAAAGCTATCCGCGTAACGGCTGAAATGGATCCGGCAAACCTCAAATGGGACGAAGTCGGCGCTGAATACGTCGTCGAATCGACAGGCCGCTTCCTCACCATGGATTTGGCTGAAAAACACCTCCAGGCCGGCGCTAAATACGTCGTTCTGTCCGCTCCTTCCAAACAGGGCGAAGACGGCCGTCAGGCTGATATGTTCGTATGCGGCGTAAACACCGATACATACAAAGGCCAGACGATCGTTTCCAACGCTTCCTGCACGACAAACTGCTTGGCTCCGATCGCCAAGGTCCTCAACGACGCGTTCGGCGTTAAAGAAGGCCTCATGACGACGGTACATTCCACGACGGCTACGCAGAAAACTGTCGACGGCCCGTCCCTGAAAGACTGGCGCGGCGGCCGTGCTGCAGCCGGCAACATCATTCCGTCCTCCACGGGCGCAGCGAAAGCCGTAGGCAAAGTTATTCCTGAATTGAACGGCAAATTGACAGGCATGTCCATGCGCGTTCCGACGCTGGACGTTTCCGTTGTCGACCTTACGGTCAACCTGGCAAAACCGGCTACGTACGATGAAATCTGCGCCGCTATGAAGAAAGCTTCCGAAGGCGAACTGAAAGGCATCCTCGGCTACACGGAAGACGCCGTCGTATCGTCGGACTTCCTCGGCTGCACGCTCACGTCTATTTTCGACGCGAAAGCCGGCATCGCTTTGACAGATACATTCGTAAAAGTCGTTTCCTGGTATGACAACGAAATCGGCTATTCCAACAAGGTTCTCGACCTCATTGCCGTCATGAACGACTACAACAGCAAAAACTAATTTGTAGCGACGCATTTCCCAACGGGTAAACAGCCTCCCGTTACAAATATTCAAGACCGAAATAGAAATACAATGAAAAGGCAGGGATTGCGAATTTCCCTGCTTTTTCTTTTCTTCACAGCCGGGCTGTAAAGGTAAAGAAGGAGATAGAAGTATATGACAAAAAAGAAACCTGTAATGCTGGTGATTATGGATGGATTCGGCTGCAGCGATATCCAAAAGGACAACGCCGTGGCGCAGGCCGATTTAAAGGTCCTGCCGGCTCTCTGGAAGGAATATCCCCACGCTCACTTAGGTGCGTCGGGCGAAGACGTAGGCCTGCCTGACGGCCAGATCGGCAACTCCGAAGTTGGCCATCTGAATATCGGCGCCGGCCGCATCGTCTATCAGGCCCTGACAAAGATCACCAAGGATATCCGCGAAGGCGCGTTTTTTGAAAAGCCCGCTCTTGTCGAAGCCATGGAAAACGTCAGGAAACACGATTCGGCCCTGCATCTGCTGGGCCTCGTATCGCCGGGCGGCGTGCACAGCAGCGAGCAGCATTTGTTCGGCCTGCTGGAAATGGCCAGACGGTACGGCCTCCGCAAGGTATATGTCCATGCTTTTCTCGACGGCCGCGACGTGCTGCCCCGCAGCGCCGGCGAATACTTGCAGGAATTAGAAGATAAATGCGCCGAGCTGGGCGTCGGCGAAATCGCGACGATCAGCGGCCGGTATTACGCCATGGACCGCGACAAGCGCTGGGACCGGGTAGAAAAGGCGTACCATGCCGTCGCGTTGGGCCAGGGCCATGAAGAACCGGACGCGCAGACGTGCCTGAAGCATTCCTACGCCGCCGACGTATCCGACGAATTCGTCGTTCCGACGGTTATTCATAAACATCCTGTAGAAGACGGCGACAGCGTGGTATTCTTCAACTTCCGCCCCGACCGGGCCCGCCAGCTTACGACGGCTTTTGTCTGCGACGATTTCGACGGCTTTGACCGGCCGAAGAAATTAGACGTGTACTTCGCTACGATGACCCGCTATGAAGACGATTTGCCGGTCCACGTCGTATATGATAAGGAAACGATAGCCAATACGCTGGGCGAAGTGCTGGCCAAGGCCGGCAAGACGCAGCTGCGCATTGCCGAAACGGAAAAATACGCCCATGTGACGTATTTCTTCAACGGCGGCGAAGAAACGCCCAACGCCGGCGAAGACCGAATTCTCGTGCCGTCGCCGAAGGTCGCTACGTACGACCTGCAGCCGGAAATGAATGCGCCCATCGTCACGGATAAGGTCGTCGAACGGATTGAAAGCGGCGAATACGACATGATCATGCTCAACTTTGCCAACGCCGACATGGTAGGCCATACGGGCGTGTTTGAAGCCGCCGTCAAAGCGGTGGAAACCGTCGATACGTGCATCGGCCGCATCGTAGACGCCCTGAAGACTGTCGACGGCCAGCTGCTTATCATCGCCGATCACGGCAATGCGGAACAGATGGCTGATCCGGAAACGGGCTCGCCCTATACGGCCCATACGACGAACCACGTGCCGTGCATTTTAGTCAGCGAAACTTATAAGCACGCCAAGCTGCACGACGGCATTTTAGCCGACGTCGCGCCGACGCTGCTGACGATGGCCGGCATGGCCATTCCCGCCGATATGACGGGAAAATGCTTGATCGACCTTTGATGCCGCCGATGAACACGGTCGTTGTATCGGCGAAACAGCAAATGTCTTTAATGGAGGTAAAGATGGAACAAGACACGCTCAGTATCTTTCAAAAAATCGCGCCTGATATCATGGGGACGATTAAAGAACGATATTTGCTGCTGCGTCATATTTCCGACGCAGAACCGGTAGGACGGCGCACCCTGGCCGGCTTGTCGGGGCTGTCCGAACGGGTGGTGCGCTCCCATGTGGACGTGCTCCGGCGCAGCGGGCTGGTACGGTTTACGACGATGGGAATTTCCATGGAGCCGGAAGGAAAGGCCCTCATGCCGGACTTATTGGAGTGCTTCCTGCGCTTGAACAATTTAGACGATATGCAGCGGCAGATACGGCAGGCCTTGGGCTTGAAGAACGTGTACATTGTTCCCGGAGACAGCGATACGGATAAAACGGCCTGTGAGGAGCTGGGGCGCAAGGGCGCGCTGCTGCTTAACGATTTGCTCGGCAGCGTCAGCATCGTGGCCATCAGCGGCGGCTCGACCATGGCGGAAATCGCCCGTATGCTTCCGGAAAGCAATGCCGGCGCGACCATACTGCCGGCCCGCGGCAGCATGGGGAACCACGTGGAGTTTCAGGCAAACTATATTGCAGCTGCTGTCGCCGCTAAGACGCACAGCTCGTACCGCATGATTCACCTGCCCGAAGGCGTAAGCGAATCGGCCCTGCGGCTGATGTTCGAGTCAGACGCCCAGGCTAGGGAAAATGTCGCTATGACTTCCCAGGCCCAGGTCGTCGTCTTCGGCATCGGCCGCGCCGATAAGATGGCCAAGCAGCGGGGCATGACGGACCATCAGCGGCAGACCCTGGAAACGCTGGGGGCCCGCGGCGAATCGCTGGGCTGTTACTGCAGCCTGGACGGGCGCATCCTGTACGGCAGCAACAACATCGGCATTTCCTTGAAAGATATAAAGCATCATCCCCACGTCATCGCCGTGGCCGGCGGAGCGAGCAAGGCCGAGGCGATCGTAGCCGTCATGCGCACGTGCCGGACGGGCATCCTCGTGACGGACGAAGGCGCGGCGGAAAAAATGATGAAGATGATTTAATACGAGGTTTTTCCAGCGTCTACGGGACGCTGACGAGTATATATGTATCGTTACGATATGGAGGAGGATTTTTCCATGAAACAGACAATTACAGATATTACAGTGGACAACAAACGGGTATTCGTCAGAGCGGACTTCAACGTGCCCCTCGACGGCGACTGCCGTATTACGGACGACACGCGCATCCAGAAAACGCTGCCGACGATTAAGTATCTGCTCGACCATCACGCGGCAGTCATCCTGGCCAGCCATCTCGGCCGTCCGAAGGGAGAAGCCGTTCCCAAGTATTCGCTGAAACCCGTTGCCGAACGCCTTTCCGAATTACTGGGAATCCCCGTAAAATTTGCTCCGGACTGCGTCGGCCCGGAAACGAAAGCCATGGCCGAAGCGCTCCAGCCCGGCGAAGTCCTGCTTCTCGAAAACCTTCGCTATCATAAGGAAGAAGAAAAGAACGATCCCGAATTTTCCCGCCAGCTCGCCGAATTGGCTGAAGTCGGCGTAAACGACGCCTTCGGCTGCTGCCACCGGGCGCATGCCTCCGTTGCCGGCATTACGGCGTACCTGCCCATGGCTGCAGGCTTCCTGCTGGAAAAGGAAATCCGCTTCATCGGCGGCGCCGTAGACAATCCGGCCCATCCCTTTGCGGCTATTATCGGCGGCGCGAAGGTTTCCGATAAAATCGAAGTCATTTCCAATCTCCTGCCGAAGGTCGACCTCATGATCATCGGCGGCGGCATGGCCAATACCTTCCTGGCTGCTCAGGGCTACGGCATCGGCAAATCCCTCGTCGAAGCCGATAAAATCGATCTGGCGAAGAGCCTCATCGCCCAGGCTAAAGAACAGGGAACGAAGCTCCTCCTTCCCGTCGACGTCATGGTAGCGGCCGCCTTTGACAACGACGCCGACCACAAGGTCGTAGACGTTGCCGACGTGCCGGCCGACTGGATGATCCTCGACGTAGGTACGAAGACGCAGGAACTGTTTGCTACCGAATTGGCGGCTATGAAGCTCATCGTCTGGAACGGTCCCATGGGCGTATTTGAAATGGAAAACTACGCTAAGGGTACGGAAGCCGTTGCGAAAGCCGTAGCTGCTTCGGATGCCGTATCTATCGTCGGCGGCGGCGACTCCGTATCGGCTGTCAACAAGACGGGCCTTTCCGATCAGATAAGCCATATTTCCACCGGCGGCGGCGCGTCCCTGGAATATCTTGAAGGCAAGAAACTGCCCGGCGTTGAATCGCTGAGCGATAAATAATATACCATTTATATTACATTTCAGACAGGAGGATGCTCTCATGAGAAAAACTATTATTGCCGGCAACTGGAAAATGAATCATACGGGCAAGGACGCCAAGGAAACGATTACGGGCCTCGTCGGCCGCGTATCGCAGGACGTCAAAGCCGAAGTCGTCGTTGCTCCCGTATTCCCGTACCTGCCGATGGCTGTGGAATTGACGAAAGGTACGCCGATTCACGTAGCCGCGCAGAATATGCACTGGGAAGAAAGCGGCGCCTTTACCGGCGAAGTATCTCCGGCTATGCTCGTAGATATCGGTGTAACCCACGTCATTATCGGCCATTCCGAACGCCGTACGTATTTCAATGAAACAGATGAAACGGTCAATAAGAAAACGAAAGCCGCTTTGGCTCATAACCTCACGCCGATCGTATGCTGCGGCGAAACGCTGGAACAGCGCGAAGAAGGCATTATGCAGTCCTGGATCGAAGGCCAGATTGAAAAGGCTCTCGAAGGCATCGGCGCCGACGACTTAGCGAAGGTCGTCATCGCCTACGAACCGATTTGGGCTATCGGTACGGGCAAGACGGCTACGGCCGCTCAGGCTCAGGAAGTTTGCTCCATCATCCGCAAGAAAATCGCTGCCCTCTACAGCGCCGACGTTGCCGACAGCGTGTCCGTTCTCTACGGCGGCAGCGTAAAAGGCGGCAACATCGCCGAATTGACGGGCTCTCCCGATATTGACGGCGGCCTCGTCGGCGGCGCCAGCCTGAAGGTCGACGATTTCATGGCTATTATCGGCAACGCCGTTGTAAAATAATCGCATTTCGCGCGAAAATACCGTTGGCAGAACGCTGCCGGCGGTATTTTTTTGCGCCGTTTCATAGTATGATGAATAGTATACTAACGAGATAGGGCAAGGAGGCGTTTTATTGTGAAAGTTATCGATTTGACTCATACCATACGGGAGCATATGCCCGTGTTTCCGGGAACGGAAGAGCCGTCCCTGCAGACGGTAAGTACCTGTGAAACAGATGGTTTCAGAGAAACGAAGATTTCCATCTGCACGCACGTCGGTACCCACGCCGATCCGCCAGCCCACGTATTGGGCAGCGGCACGACGCTGGATCAGTATGATGCCGGCCAATTCATCGGCAAGGCTCTGGTTGTCGACTGCCGCT
>USGG01000023.1 GCA_900554215.1 uncultured Megasphaera sp. | reverse complement strand
GATCAGAATGCCCTTGACCAACGGATTGTTATTCAACATACAACCTTATCCTCCTTGTCGTTTGTTTCTTTCGGGAAAGTTAGCCTTTGTGCGCCATCATTTCCATGCCCTGACGGAACATGCTGCCTGCAAAGGCCAGTTCGCTTTCGCTGCCCGCCATGGGCGTGAGAGTGAGCTGATCTTTGCAGCGCTTGATCAGGTAGGGCTGCTCCCGGGGAGCCCGGGGGATCAGATGACGACCAAAGGTGATAATCCACGCCAGCAGGCTGGCGCGCACCGCGCCGGGCTTGCCGACGGAATTGATGAGATAGACCACGGACATGACCTCCGGGTCGAAGCTGCCGCGCACATGGAGCTCCTGATAGCCATGCTCCACCACGGCGGCCAGCGTTGCGCCCGTGGACAGCCAGCGGGTGAACTGGGTCAGCGCCGAGCCCGTCAGGGACAGCGCGCCGTCCAGCCCGATGAAGAAAAGCGCCAGATAGCCGCTGGGGGCCATCGAAAAGCCCTTTTCCTCGCAATGCTTGATGTGCAGAAGCCCCGCGTCCGTCTGGGCGGCATAGGCCGCGCCGAGGCGGACGATGAGCTTTTCTTCACTGATCGCGTCAGGGTCGTATTCGCACAGCAGGGTGCGGATACGCGGGTTATACCGGCAGCTTAAGACCCCCGGGACGCGCCGGAAGGGTTCGTCCGATGCGACTGCCGTTTCAAACTGCAGCCGGAGCCGTCCCCGGATGGCGGACAGCACTTCCATATGAGAGGTTCCCTGTTCGATATGCATTATGCCCTCCCATCCCCGGGCTTCATGAACATCAGCCGCAGGGAGTTGGCCACCACCAGAATGGTGGAGGAATTGTGCAGAAGCGCGCTCATCATGACGGAAATACCGCTGGCCGCGCCCAGAATCAGGCCCACAGAGTTAATGGCGATGACCAGCGCAAAGTTCTGATGCACGATGCGCATGGTGGCGCGGGACAGCCGCCGCAGGGCTGGGATCATCATGGGGTCATCCCGGTTGATGATGACGTCGCTGGTCTCCATGGCAATGTCCGTGGACTTGCTGCCCATGGAGATGCCCACATCGGCGTAGGCCAGCGCGGGAGCGTCGTTGATGCCGTCGCCCACCATGACCACACCGTTGCCCTGCACCTGCAGCTTCAGCACGGCCTCGGCCTTCTGCTCCGGCAGCAGCTGGGCGCGATAGCCATCCGCGCCGACCTGCTCGGCCACCGTCCGGGCCTGCGACTCCATGTCGCCGGTCAGCAGCTCGATGTCGCCCACGCCGTCGTAGCGCAGGCTGTTGATGGCCCGGCGCACGTTCTCCCGGGGGCTGTCCATGGCGTAAAGCACGGCCACGATCTCGCTGCCAACGCCCACATAGTTGGGGATAGCGCCCGTTTCACCGGGCAGGGGAGCGGCGGCCTTCACGCCGTTTTCCCGCATGTATTCGATATTGCCCACGCGGACGGTCTTTTTGCCCGCCAGTGTGCGGCTGCCGCGGGACACCTCCGTCACCACGTCGCCGTGCGCCTTGGGGGACGCGCCCAGCTCCCGGCCGTAGCGCATGATGGCTCCGGCCAGCGGATGGGTGCTGGTCTCTTCCGCCGCCATGGCGTAGGAGAGCACTTCTTTCTCGCTCATGCCCTCTTTGAGGACAACGGCGGAAACGATCCTCGGCCGGCCCTCGGTAATGGTGCCGGTCTTGTCCATGACGACGGTGTCGATGGCGTGAGCCCGTTCCAGGGCTTCGCCGGACTTGATGAGGATGCCGTTTTCCGCGCCCTTCCCCGTGCCGACCATAATGGCGACGGGCGTCGCCAGCCCTAAGGCGCAGGGGCAGGAAATGACCAGGATGGAAATACCAATGGAAAAGGCGAATTCCAAGTCGGCTCCCATGGCGAAGTACCACAGGGCCGTAACGGCGACGGCCAAGGTGATGACAGCCGGGACAAAGATGCCGGCGACGGCGTCGGCGATTTTGGCGATAGGCGCTTTGCTGGCGCTGGCTTCATCGACGAGGCGGATGATCTGGCTGATCGTCGTATCGTCGCCGACTCGTTGAGCTGTGACGTGAATGTAGCCTGACGTATTGATCGTCGCCGATGTGACCTTGTCGCCGACCTGCTTTTCAACGGGAATGCTTTCGCCCGTAATAGCCGATTCGTCGATGCTCGTCGTACCCTGAGAGACGATGCCGTCGGCAGGAATGCGCTCTCCCGGGCGAACGACGATTTCATCGCCGACGGCTAAGTCTTCGACGGGGACGACCGTTTCGATGCCGCCGCGCAGGACCGTCGCTTCCTTAGGCGCTAGTTTCATGAGCTTTTCAATGGCTGCGCTGGTCTTGCCCTTAGCCCTCGTTTCCAAATACTTGCCCACGGTAATGAGGGTGACGATCATGCCGGCCGACTCGAAGTACAGGTTGGCGCTGTAGGTCTGCACCAGGGCCCAGTCGCCGTGGCCCATGCCCCAGCCCATGCGGAAGATGGCGAAGGCCCCGAAGGCTGCCGAGGCCATGGAGCCCATGCCGACGAGGCTGTCCATGTTGGGCGCGCCGCGAAGCAGGTTGGAGAAGCCGTTGATATAGTACTTGCGGTTCAAATACATGATCGGCAGGATGAGCAGGAACTGGGCGAAGGCAAAGGAAATCGCATTTTCCGTCCCGTCGAAGACTGCCGATAGGGCCGACGGGACGGGAATGCCCAGATGGGAAGCCAGCATTTGGTGCATGGCGATGTAGACCGTAGGAATAAGAAAGACGATGGACCACAGGAGGCGACGCTTCATCTGTTTGACTTCCTGTTCGGCCGTATTGGCCGGACTTGCCGGAGACGAGGCGCCCTTAGTGGCGGACTGTCCGCCGGCCAGGGATGCGCCGTATCCGGCGTCGACGACGGCGTCGATAATCGCCTGGCCCGTAAGGACCGTTTCGTCGTAATCGACCTGCATGCTGTTGGTCAGCAAATTGACGCTGGCCTTTTCTATGCCCTCCAGCTTGGAGACGGCTTTTTCGACGCGGGCCGAGCAGGCCGAGCAGGACATGCCCGTTACCTGGTATGTTTCATGCTTCATGCAATCACTCCCTTACTTCATCAATTTTTGCAGGGTACAGACGAGCTCGTCGACGACGTCGTCCTTCCCCTCGCGGATATCGTGGACGACGCAGGTCTTGATGTGCTGGCCGAGGAGTTCCTTATTGAAGGAATTCAAGGCCGACTGGATGGCCGTGACCTGCATCAGGATATCGATGCAGTATCGGTCCGTCTCCACCATGCGCTTGATGCCCCGTACCTGCCCTTCAATCCGGTTTAACCGGGAAATCAGTCGTTTATATTCCTTCTCGTCGCGGTGCTTCAGCTTCATGCCTCCGCAGCAGCTCGTATCGTTCATAGAATCCATATGTATCCCTCCTGACATATGCGCAGAGATGATATACCCTATACCGGTATATAAACATAATATACCCAGTAAGGGTATATGTCAAGATGCCGAGAGAGATATATGGACGGGCGTATGGAAGGAGCTGAGAAATAAAAAACGGTATGGGACGACAGCTGCTATAAGCTGGCTGTCGTCCCATACCGTTTTGCCGTTTTATACGTTATATACTTTTATTCCATGACGCCGATTTCGTCGGGGACGATGAAATCCGCTTCCGTGCAGGCCTTGATATCGTCTACAGTGTATCCTGCAGCCAATTCCCGCAGGACTAGCCCTTCAGGAGTGACTTCAAAGTAGCATCGTTCCGTTACGATGTCCGTTACGCATTTAGCGCCGGTGAGAGGCAGGGTGCATTTTTTCAGTATCTTTGATTTGCCGCTCTTTTCGCAGTGGTCTGTCGCTACAATGATCTTTTTGACGCCGGCGCACAAGTCCATGGCGCCGCCCATGCCGGGAACGAGCTTGCCAGGGATAGTCCAGTTGGCCAGGTTGCCTTCCTGGTCGACCTGCAGGGTTCCCAATACAGTGGCGTCGATGTGTCCGCCGCGAATGAAGGCGAAGGACGTTTCATGGTCGTACACGCTGCCGCCGGTAATGATGGAAGCCGGCTGCCCGCCTGCGTCGATGACATCGATGTCTACGTCATCCCAGGGAGGCGTCGCGCCGCTGCCGACGGTGCCGATTTCCGCTTCCAGCCAGAGGTTGACGCCTTCAGGCAGATAGTTGACGCACAAGAGAGGCACGCCGATGCCCAGATTGACAAAGTCGCCGTCTTTGAAGAATTTAGCGCACCGCGATGCGATGAGCGCCCGTCCAGTTAATGCCGCCATTATTTTCCGCCTCCTTCCGCAGCCTTAGCCTTTGCTTCGGCCTTGGCCTTCGCCCGCTGCCACATGGGGCACATCGGCCGTTTTTCGCCGGTCCGCACGTATACCATGTCGACGATGGGTGCCGGCACGTCGATTTCTTCAGGGCCCAATTCGCCGACTTCAACCAGCTCTTCGACTTCGGCGATGACGAAATCCGCCGCCAAGGCGATGGTGCTGTTCGTCGCCCGCGAATTCAGGCGGAAGGAAATGTTGCCGGCCTTGTCGGCCTTCGTCGCCTTGACCAGGGCGACATCAGCCCGCAGGGGCAGCTCCAGGAGATAGTCCTTGCCGTTGATGGTCAATACCTGCTTGCCTTCGGCTACTTCCGTGCCGAGGCCCGTCGGGGTCAGGCAGCCGCCGAGGCCTGCGCCGCCGCAGCGGATGCGTTCGGCCCAGGTGCCCTGGGGGCTGAATTCGACGTCCAGCTCACCGGCTAGCATCTGGTCTTTCGCTACGGGATTCAGGCCGATATGGGTCGTAATAATGCTCTTGACCCGTTTGGCCACGATCAGCTTGCCGACGCCCTGGTCGGGCATGCCGGCCGAAACGGCGATGGCGTGGATGTCCGTAACGCCCTTTTCCAGCATCCCGTCGATGATTTCATCGGCGGCGAATTCGCCGTGCCAGTCGCCGAACATAATCGTCTGGCCGTCGTGAATTTTGCTCAGCGCTTCTTCTTTGGTCACTACTTTGTTTGCAAACACAAAATGACCTCCTTTCCTCCTATAACACTGCGTCTATGCGCTTATTTCCCTTCAAATACGGCTTTGCGTTTTTCCATAAAGGCCTTGCAGCCTTCCTGGAAGTCCATGGATGCCGAGCATTCGCGCTGCGTCGGTACTTCCGTTTCGTCGAGCCATTTCTTGTAATCGACGTACATGGCGTCGTATATCTGCTTTTTGATGTTCTTGTACGACAGGAGCGGCCCTGCGGCGATCTTCCTGGCAAAGGCCATAGTCACGCTGTCCAGCTCTTCTACCGTCGTGACTTTATAGGCCAGGCCCAGGGCTTTCGCTTCTTCCGCGCCGACGGGGCGGCCTGTAGCGGCCAGTTCCATCGTGCGGTTCGGGCCGATGAGACGGGTCAGGAGATACGTCGCGCCCGTATCGGGAACGAGGCCCAGGTTGACGAAGGCCAGGATAAATTTTGCGTTGTCGGCGCAGATCATGAAGTCGCCGCCGATGGCCAGGCTCACGCCGGCTCCGGCCGCCGCGCCGCTGACCGAGGTGATGACGATCTTGCTCATCTTCTTCAAGCCGTCGGCGACGCTGCCGACCTTGCTGATCAGGCCGTCCATGTTGACTTCGCCGCCAGCCTGGATGAGCTTGTAGAAATAGCCGATGTCGCCGCCGGCAGAGAAGGCCTTTTCCGCCCCTTTAATGACCAGGACGCGCACTTCCGGGTCGTGTTCCGCCTTGTCGACGACGTACATGAGCTCGTCGGCCATCTGCTCGTCGATGGCGTTGAGGTTCTTCATGTAATTCATCGTAACGACAGCGATGCCGTCTTCTACCGTGTAAATCAACTTCTGCAATTCCATACCAGTTCCTCCTTTACAGGTCTTTTTTATCACCAAAACTGCCTTGGGCAGTATTTAGTCGGGGATATATAAAAACTAACCGTTATACGAAGGGCGCACTATTTTCCTGTTTAGGCGCGGAAAATCTTCTCTCCGCCGACTGTTGCCGGCGTCCCCGATGGTTTCCTTGTATTTGATTTTAATGTATACGTTCGATTCCCTATAAGTAAATAATATATGGATTATGCCAAATTGTCAATGATAAGTCGTCTTAGAATGGACATTAATTCCATATTTCATGGATTTGCCATGCAAATAGAGACGGTACCCGAACTGTACGATATCAAAACTGCAAGAACGCCCTGCACGATCTTGTCCGTGCAGGGCGTTGTACATGAGTTGTATGAATTTGCGCGGCTTACCGCTTGTTGCTCCGCCTCCAGATGCGCTGCTTTTCCGCGGCCTTGATCAGGGCGTCGCGGAAATCGGGATGGGCGATGCTGATGAGGGCCTCGGCCCGCTGCCACGTCGCCAGGCCCGACAGGTTGACGGCGCCGTATTCCGTCGCCACGTAGGGCGTCTGGGTCCGCGGCGTCGTGATGATGTCGCCGTCCGTAAATTTCGGCAGGATGTTGGAGCGGCCGACGCCGTAGGCGTCGAAGTACATGGAGGGCATGGCCAGGAAGGCCTTGCCGTGAGAGGCCATGTAGGTGCCCGTCACGAAGTCCAGCTGGCCGCCGGTGCCGCTGATCTGCCGCGTCCCGACCGATTCGGCGCAGACCTGGCCGTACAAATCGACGGCGATGCAGCTGTTGATGGAAATGAAGTCGTCGAGCTGGCGGATGGTCTCGGCGGCGTTGACATAGTACATCGGCGCCGACAGGATGCCTTGATTGCAATGGAGGAACTCGTACAGCTCCTTTGAGCCCAGGCAGACGGAAAACACGCCCTTTCCCCGCTGGAGGGGCTTCTTCTTATTGGTAATCTTCCCCGACTGGTAGAGCTTTAAATAGCCGTCGCTCATGATTTCGGCGTGCATACCCAGATCCTTTAAATCCGACTCGGCGATGAGCTCGCCCAGGGCGTTGGGCATGCCGCCGATGCCCAGCTGCAGGGTCATGCCGTCGTGGAGATAGGGGAAAATCTGGGCGGCGATTTTCTTATCCAATTCGCTTGCCGGCCGTCCCGGTGCGGCGCTGATGGGCTCGTCGCTTTCGACGACATAGTCCACGTCGGATATGTGGATGTGGTCGTTGGCTACGCCGTACACGACAGGCATGTCCGGATTGACCTCCAGGACGATGTGCTTCGCCGCGTCGAGGACCTCCTGCTGGCAGCAGTTCGTCAGGCCGAAGGAGAAATTCCCCTGTCGGTCCATAGGCGCTACGGTAATCATGGCCACGTCGACGGGGGCGAATCCCCGTTCGTAGTAGGAGCCGCAGTTGCGGAACAGCATGGGCTGATGATAGGCTCGTCCCTGGTCCAGGTATTTCCTGTCGATGGCCGAGCAATGCCATACGTTGTAGGTAAAGGTCTCGTTATCTGGGTCCTGCTCCAGCACCTGTACGGGCCGGCAGGTTACGCTGCCCCGGACCTTGACGTCTTTGAGCTCGCCTCGACGGCCGGCCAGGGCCTTGTCCAGGGCCGCCGGGAAGGAGCAGCAATGGCTGTAATCTACCCAGTCGCCGTCTTTGACAATCTGCACGGCCTGCTCCGGACTGCGGAGCTTGGCCTGATACTCGCGGTATACGTCCATAGTATCACCTCGTATATAGCCAATTTTTAGGAAAACAGTTCACGTCGGTATGTATGTTTTTATTATATACGAATTAACATAAAAAGTCATGGCAAAAGAGCCTTCTGCGGAGCTGAAATACCGTCCTGCCCGTGAAACCTCCTATGGGAAGCTGACAGCTCGGCGTGAGAGCTGAGGGCGAAAATCCCTTGTGTGGCTGAACCGATACGGGCAAGGACTATCGATGGTATTGACAAGCTGCGGTATAAAGCCTATACTAATCACATCAAAATAATTTGATGTGAGGTAACGCTATGAAAACGGAATACCAAGAACAAGCGAAAGTCTTTAAGGCACTATGTGATCCTAAACGCCTGGCTATTCTGGAGCAGCTGCGGGGCGGCGAAAAATGCGCCTGCGTGCTGCAGGAGCCGTTGGATTTGACCCAGTCGGGCTTATCGTACCATATGAAGATCCTTTGCGATTCCGGCATCGTAGTCAGCCGGCAGGAAGGAAAATGGACGCACTACCGGTTGAGCCCTTCCGGCAGAGACCGGGCCGTGCAATTACTGAAAAAGCTCACGACGCCTACTATTGAACAAGAAACGCCCGTTCCTCCGTGTAGATAGAAAAGACATCGGACGCTGGACGGCGTTTCTTTTAACCCAACACATCAAAAAATATTGATGTATCATGAAAATAGAAAGGAAGCGGTTGACATGCATATCTGGGAATTTATTCAATACCAGCTGCTCGGCATGAAATGGCTTGAGCACCTGGTCGGGACGGGGCTATCGTCGCTCGGCCTGGACCTGAACGGACGTATAGGAGGCAGTATCCATTTTTTTGTATATGACGCATTGAAAATCACGCTGTTGCTTTGCCTGCTGATTTTTATGATTTCGTACGTTCAAAGCTACTTTCCGCCAGAACGGAGCAAACGCATTTTAAGTCGTTTTCATGGATTTTCAGCCCATATCCTTTCGGCCCTGCTGGGAACCGTCACTCCCTTTTGCTCCTGCTCGTCGATTCCCTTGTTTATCGGCTTTACAAGGGCAGGACTGCCGCTGGGCGTCACATTTTCCTTTTTAATTTCCTCTCCCATGGTCGATTTAGGAAGCTTGGTGCTGCTCATGAGTATTTTCGGCGCCCAGGTAGCGATTATCTATGTGGCCCTCGGTCTTGTCATTGCCGTCACCGGCGGCGCTATTATCGGACAGCTGGGTATGGAAAAACATGTAGAACCTTTTGTCCGCGCAGCGGACAGCGCTGATATAGATGAGCCGGTTCCGACAAGGCGAGAGCGTCTGACGTACGCAAAGGAGCAAACGCTGGACACGTTCAAAAAGGTCTTTCCATATATTCTGGCCGGCGTCGGCATCGGCGCAGTCATTCACAACTGGATTCCTGAAAGCTGGATAGAAACAGCTCTTGGCAGGGACAACCCCTTTGGCGTTCTTGCGGCAACGATTGTGGGCATTCCTATGTATGCCGATATTTTCGGGACCATCCCTGTAGCGGAGGCCTTATTTGCCAAAGGCGCGCAGCTTGGAACGGTCCTGTCCTTCATGATGGCCGTTACGACCTTATCCCTGCCTTCGATCATTATGCTCCGCAAGGCCGTTAAGCCGGCGCTGTTAGCCCTGTTTATCGGCGTTTGCGCAGCCGGTATTATCCTCGTCGGCTGCGTATTTAACGCATTTCAATATATGTTGATAAAAGGAGTGTGGTAAGTATGAATTTATTTAACAAGAAAAAAGAAACCTCAAAAAACGACGGCAGCGAAGCCAGCTGCCTGCCGAAAATCGAAGGGCAAGGCACCGGCGGATCTGTCCGAATCAAAATATTAGGCTCGGGCTGCGCTAAGTGCCATGCACTGGAAAAATCTGTCCGCGCCGCTTTGGAAGAACTGCGCCTGGAGGCGGCAATCGACGACGTGACGGATTTTTCACAAATTGCCGCCTACGGTGTCATGACTACTCCTGCCCTCGTCGTAAACAACGCCGTCGTATCGTATGGGAAGGTACTAAAAACAGAAGAAGTCAAAGGGCTTATTGCGGCGGCCCGAAAAAAATCGGAATAACATTTAAAGGCAGCATGTCATGGATTTCTGGCAGGCTGCCTTTTATCTCTATAAAGTATAGCTTCCCCATATGCAAACCAGCAGGGAGTCAATCCCTGCCGGTTTGCTGTTTTTTACCTTCTTATCTTGTCAGTAAAGCGGTTTTAGCTGTCAGCGTGCGCGGCTGACACGAAACCGTGCATAAATCTGTATTTCGTCTAGGGCCTATTACAATACGTTGAACATCAAGTAGGACACGATGGTCATCGTTCCCAGGCAGGCTACCGTCGTCAGGAGCACCATGCTCAAGGCGTAATCTCCGTGGTTGCGGTTGGACTGGGCAAACATGGCCACGGCAGCCATGGTCGGCAGAGCCGCAATGAGCGTCGCAGCCTGTACCATTTCCAGATCGCTGCACAGGCTGCGGGAAATGAGAAAGAACACGACGGGAAAGAGCAGCATTTTCGTCGCGATGCCGACGTACAGGTCCGCCGTCTTCGCCCCGACGCTCCAGTCCGTATAATATATGAGGCCGCCCAGATACAGGAGCGACAAGGGCGTCGCTGCCCGTCCGACTGTCAGCAGGGATGTTTCCAGCACGTTGGGAAGGCCTATGCCGGCCAGGATCAGGACGATAGCCAAGACGATGGCGCATAAGGCCGGATTAAAAAATTTTTTCAGCGAAAAGGCGGCCTTTTTTTCGCCCGGCGTCGTGAGGTACATGCCGTAGGTCCACAAGACGAGCTGGTCGATAATGCTGAACAAGGCGATGTACAGGCCGCCCCGCTCGGGGAAGGCTGCCGACAATAAGGGGATGCCGAGAAAGCCTACGTTGCCGTAAATCATCGTGGCCTGGTATATGCGGCCCAGGTTTCCCCTGCGGCCCAGCAGCCGGGCCATCACGGCCTGCACGATGATCAGGCCGCCGTATATGCCGGCAGATAGGAGGATCATGGCGTAGCAGTCGAACAGAACCTGCCGCGTCGTACCGTTCATGGCGTTGGCAAAAATGAGGATGGGCAGGAGGATGCCGATAATGACCTTGGACAATACGTCCAGCGAGGCCTGGGCCAGAATCCCCCGGCGGGCGGCAATGTATCCGCAGACCATCATGACGAAGAATTGGAACAGCTGGTTCGAAATGATATAGAATAAATCCATAGTATACCTACCTTTTTATACAGAATACAGGCTGAATATAAATTAGTATAATACGTCGGCCGCAAAGTATCTATACCGAGGCGAGGGTATCCGCCTGCCCGGCAATCGGCAGGGGCTTTGCTGGATTTGCCGGGGCATATGGGGCATAGATAAAAAAATACTCCCTGAGCGGGAGTATTTTTACTGGAGTAGGTTTCCTTATTTTTTCAGGATATTGACGACTTCCTGCGTTTCGTCCGTTGCATTTTCAAAGCCGGCGATGATGGAGCCCTGAACGACGATTGCGTCTAAGCCCTTGTTTTTGCGGACCTGGTCAACGGCCTGTACGACGTCTTTTTCCATGGGAACGACCAGTTTATTTTCCAATTCGGCGATGTTCTGGTTCAGCTGTCTTGCCAAATCGCGTTTTTCCTGATCCGTTTTCATGTTAGCTGCTTTTTTCGTAAATTCTGCATCGGCCTTTTTGATGGCTTCCTGCATCTGAGCGCTGACTTTCGGATAATCTTTATGAGAAGAAATCAAGGTATCGAAGTTGACGTAACCGACACCGGCGGCAAAGGCGGATGTAGCGGCTACTACGCTCATCATACCGATTACTGCGAGAGAAGCTAACTGCTTTTTCAATTTCATTATAACAATCCTCCTGCTATTGAATAGATTTAACTTTATTCGTTTTTTTATTATATCAGACTCATTGAAAAACTACAACGGCCCCCGTAAAACTGAGACAATTTTGTAACCTCGGCAATTACTTTTCTTCCTTGGCGGCCCCTTCTTCCTCGTCTTCGTCTTTGATATAAATATATTTATCTTTTTTCATCTTTTCGATAATTTCCGGAGCCATGGCAATGAGCTTTTCAAAGGCCGAGGCCTGGTATCCGTCTTTTTTTATGGAAAACATTTCTACCCTGTCGCCCTTGATGACCAGTACGGCAGCCGGTTCCAGCTTCGCGCCTCCGCCTCCGCCGGTGCGGCTGCGGGCCGAGTCTGCCTGACCGTCCGTTGCGCCTGAGCCAAAGCCGAAGGTGACGTCTACGAAGGGTATAATCGCAGCATTGCCGATTTGGACGGCCTGGCCTACGACGGTTTCTACCTTGATCATTTCCCTGAAATTATTGAAGATCGTTTCCAGATTATGTTTTATCGTGTTGTCCATGATGTTCTCCCCTTTTCGATGCATGCCAGCCGGCGATGAGACGGCGAACGGGACGGGATGAGATAAAGAGCGCTGAGTAAAACAGCAGCACTGCTGGATACATCGTTCCGCTGCCGCGAATCGTGCTGTCGTACCGTTCTTCCGTGTAGTCGAAGCGCAGGCCGCTGACGGC
This sequence comes from uncultured Megasphaera sp., assembly GCA_900554215.1. GTDB lineage: Bacteria > Bacillota > Negativicutes > Veillonellales > Megasphaeraceae > Megasphaera. The sequence continues at coordinate 15,595 of USGG01000023.1, read as the reverse complement.
GTCCGGAACGACGGCGTACAATGCGCCGGCGAGGAGGCCCGTTTCGTAAGGCTGCCCCAGGCCGACGACGCCCCGGATATCCAGTGTGCGGACGCGCGAATGATATAGGATACGTCCCAGCCAGCAGAAGAAGGCTGCGGCAAAGTCCGTATTGAAGACCAGCGGCTTCCAGTGGAAGGAAGCTGTCTTCGGTGCGCTGCCGTCCCCTGCCTGCTTCAGCGTTTCGTAGGTTACGGCGTCATTCGCCTCCATGTGCTGCCGGACGGCTTCTTCAGCCTGCGCGGCTGTTTTTTCTGCGGCTTCTTCCGATAGGTCCGGCCTTCCGGCCTGTCGCTTCCAGGTAACGTACAGTGATGAAACGGGGCGCTGGCCCCAGGTATAGCTCCAGGTGCCGCACAGGGCCCGGCCGAACCAGCCGGCCCGGATGCCTATGCGGCTCGGACTGCCGGCGTAGATCGTGACATGATAGGTAAAGGGTATGAACAGCACGGCTGCCGCGCACATTGCGACGACTGCCGCTGCTACGACGATGCCCATACGCGCCGCCCTCCCTTTCAGGCGGATTTTCCCGCCTGTACATAATATTCGAGGCTGACGGGGCAAAATCCTTTTATCTGTCAGTCCTTTTCTGCTTTATTAAAAATACAGTCCACGTCTTCGGCGCCGAAGCAGCGGGAACAGGAGATGCACGTCGACGGCTCCGTGCTGCCTGCCTTCCACTGTTTGGGAAGGTCAGGCTGGCGCAGCAGCGGCCGGGACATGGATACGAAGGCGATGTCCGTGTTTGCCAGACAGCTTTCTATTTCGCTTACCTGCCGGAATCCGCCGATGACGCCGACATCGGTCCGGCCCTTCAGCCGGGCTGCGGCTTTTTCGGCATAGGGGACGAAGTACATCGGCTCCTTCGTGCGGCGAATGGCCCGGATCGGGCCCTTGCGCGGCAGGGACGACATATTGCCGCCGCTTACTTCGATGGCGCTGACCTTGGCGTCAGCCAGCCATTCCATGACCTGCAGGCTTTCGTCGAAGGTCATGCCCCCTTCTTTCATGAAGTCCTCGCTGTTGATCTTTACCCATACGGGATATTCCGGGCCGACGTGGCGTCGGATGGCGGCGATGCATTCCAGGAGGAAGCGGGCCCTGTTTTCCAGGCTGCCGCCGTAGCTGTCGGTGCGGCGGTTGAAATAGGGCGATAAGAACTTGCTGGCCAGATACCCGTGAGCGCTGTGGAACTGCACGCCGTCGAAGCCTGCTTCCTTGGCCCGCAGGGCGGCGCGGCCGGCCTCTTCCGTCAGGCGGGCGATTTCATCCGCCGTCAGGGCATGGGATTCCTGCTCGATTTTGCCTAATTTTTCCGTGACGCCGCTGGGGCTGACGATGATGCGGCCTTCCCCTTCGGGCATCATGATGGACGAGCCCATGACGACGATCTGGGCGACGATCTTGCCGCCATGGTCGTGGACGCGCCGTACCATGGATGCCAGGGGGGCGACGCAGCTGTCGTCATCGATGCGGATTTGACGGTGCTGCCGCGGCTCCAGGGTGCTGACGGCCATCATTCCCGTAATCATGACGCCGACGCCGCCGTCGGCAAGGCGTTCATACATCTGAGCTAATTTATCCGTAGGGTATCCCTGCGCATCGGCCATTCCTTCAAATGTGGCCGAGCGGACGATGGGACACGCCGCGTCAATACCGCCGATACGGCAGCTATCAAATAACATGGGCAATCTCTCCTTGGTAATCAAAAAAGGTTTAAAGTTTTATTCACCATTATAAACTAAAACGCCGCAAAAATCTAATCTTTTCCTATTCAAGAATAATATGTATTGCGAATTGTCTTGATGAATCCAGGCAATATGCCTGCCGGAGAGTGCTTGTACCAGCCTGCTCATGAAAATGCCCCCGGCGCCGGAGCGGCCGGGGGCGGCGTATCCTTGGTATGGCCAGGTCAACAGATTTTGTTGCCGTTGGCCGTCATTTTAAAGCGCAGGCCCAGCCGTTCGGCGGCGCGCTTGCACATGAGCATGCGCTGCAGGAAGATTTCAAAATAGTCCATCATGGAGCAGATCGTTTCGTCCAGCTCGATTTCCAGGGTAATGACTTTCTTGGACGGGTCTATTTTCAGCTCGGACGAAATGGCGGCGTAGTTGACTTGGTCGTGCTTGTCGAAGGTTTCCTTGACTTGATTGCGGACGCGGTTGCGGCGCACGTCGGTCTTATCGGCTAAAATCAAGGCTGCCGACACGGGATCGACGGCTGTGCCGCTGCCTTCGTCGTGCTGGCCGATAGCCGTGATGATGACGGCAATGTCTTTAGGCGGCGCGCCCCAGTCGCGGAGAAACTGAAAGGCCATGAGGGCTCCCGTATGGGCATGGTCGACGCGGTTGATGCTGTTGCCCAGGTCGTGCATGTAGCCGGCAATGCGGGCCAGCTCGACGGTGTGTTCGTCGTAGCCGAGCTTTTTCAGTATTTTTCCGGCCGTGACGGCGACCTTGGCGGCGTGGCGGCGCGAATGCTCCGTGTAGCCCAGGACGCCGAGCACTTCGTTGCCCTGTTCGAGATAGATGTTCAGTTCTTTGGCGTTCATTACGTTTTCATAGGTGAATTTTTTCATAGTCGTGCTGTGCAGGGAAGGCCTTGGCTCTGCCTGTGCGGCGCGCCTTCCCTTATCCTTTCCTTATATTTACAGGCGCTGAACGGCGTCTAAGGCCAGTTCGGAGCGCTCGCATTCGTCAGCAGTCATGGTGATTTGGAAGCACAGGGGACTGCCCTTCATCTTTTCCGACGCGTAGCTCAGGCCGTTGGTCCGTTCGTCTAAAAAGGGCTTGTCGATCTGGTTCGGGTCGCCTAACAGGACGATTTTTGTTCCCTTGCCGGCCCGGGTGATGATGCTTTTGGCCTGATTGGGCGTCATGTTCTGAGCCTCGTCGATGATGAGGTAGGTCTTGACAAAGGAGCGGCCGCGGATGAAATTGAGGGCTTCCGTCTGGATGATGTGGCGGTCGAAGAGCTCGTCGATTTTATCTTTCAGCTCCAGCTCGTTTTCGTACCGTTCTTCCTCGCTGGCATCGATGAGCTGCTCCAGGTTGTCGATAATCGGCCGCATGAGGGGCGAGATTTTTTCCTGCTCGTCGCCGGGCAGAAAGCCGATGTCCGAATCGAACTGGGCGTTGGGGCGGCAGATGAGGATGCGCCGGTATTCGCCGGTGGGGCGGTTGACGATTTTCTCCAGCCCTACGGCCAGGGCGTAGAAGGTCTTGGCCGTGCCGGCCTGGCCCTTGACGATGACCAGGGGCGCTTCGTCGGCCGGCTTCATGAGGGCTTCCTGGAGGAAGTACTGGCCCGAATTGCGGGGCTTGACGCCGTAGGGCTGGCTCTTTTTGTATTCCAGGGGGACGATCTTTTTGCCCTTGACCCGGCCTAAGTGGGTTTTGCGCAGGGACTGGTCGGCCTTTAAGATGACGAACTGGTTTTCCGTCAGGTCCGGACGGCTCGTGTTCCCTTCGGCATCGGACAGGTATACGTCCTTCGTCGGGACGCCCTTCTTTTTGAAATCCTTGAACTTGTCCTCCGGGACGTAGCACTGGAGGCGGCCCGTGTACTGGTCCTCCTCTGGGATGACCTGCTCGGTGCTGAAATCTTCGGCTTCGATGCCAAGGATTTGGGCCTTCAGGCGCAGGACGAGGTCCTTGGTGACGAGGATAGGCCCTTCTTCCTTCAGGCCTTGGCAGACCTTGAGGATGCGGTTGTCCGCCTTGTCGTCGGGCAAGGCCGCCGGCAGCTCGACGCCGGTGCAGTTGGCCTCGACGCGCAGCGTGCCTCCTGCGGGCAAGGCCACGCCGCCCAGCAGGTCTCCCTGGAGGCGCAGCTTTTCCAAAAAGCGGATGGCCCGCCGGGCGTTGGCTCCCCGCTCGCCGTCGGCCTTTTTCAGGCCGTCCAGCTCTTCCAGGACGACCAGCGGAAGGACGAGGCGGTTCTCTTCAAAGCACTGAAGGGCGTACGGCGCCTGGATGAGTACGTTCGTGTCGATTACGTATGTTTTTGCCATGAAAATCCCTGCCTTTATTCTGTTTTACTGCAATTTTTTCCATGTATACCCTATCATAGCAAGGTAATTTCGGGGTTTTCTACCGCAATACTGTAAAAACTATGCAAAAAATGGACGCCATGCCAAATTCTCCCGGCCTTTTGTATATATTTTTCGCAAGAGAATAGGAATTCAGCCCGTTTTCGTGTATAATATAAGTGTTTGTTAATTTGAAAGTTAGTGAAGGGATGTTGAATATATGGCTACAGCAATGGTAATAGGCACCCAGTGGGGTGATGAAGGTAAGGGTAAAATCGTAGATTATTTGGCGCAGAAAGCGGACGTTGTCATCCGTTCCCAAGGCGGCAACAACGCAGGCCATACGGTCGTCGTCGACGATAAATCCTTTGCGCTCCGTCTTTTGCCGTCGGGCATCTTGTTTGCCGATAAGACCTGCATCATCGGCAGCGGCGTCGTCGTCAATCCGGCCGTCCTCCTGGAAGAAATCGAAGGCATGACGTCCAAGGGCGTGCAGATCAGTAAGCTGGAAATCTCCACGCGGGCCCACGTCATCATGCCTTACCATATCCGCATCGATGAAGAAGACGAAAAGCTCAAGGGCGACGCCAAGATCGGCACGACGAAAAACGGCATCGGCCCCTGCTATGCAGATAAAGTAAACCGCGTCGGCATCCGCATCGGCGATTTGATGGACGAAAAGGTCTTCGCCGAAAAGCTGCGCGTCAATTTGGAATTGAAGAACCGCTTATTTGAAAAATACTACGGCTGCGAAGGCTTTGATTACGATACGATGCTCAAGGAATACCTGGGCTACGCCGACCAGATCCGCCAGTACGTCAAGGATACGAACTACTCGGCCAACCTGTACGTCAAGGAAGGCAAGAAGGTCCTCTTTGAAGGCGCCCAGGCGGCTATGCTCGACCTCGACCACGGCACGTATCCCTTCGTCACCAGCTCCAACCCGACGGCCGGCGGCGCCTGCACCGGTTCCGGCGTCGGCCCCCGCCGCATGGAAAACATCGTCGGCGTCGTCAAGGCCTACACGACCCGCGTCGGCGCAGGCCCCTTCCCGGCGGAACAGAACAACGAAGTCGGCGAATACCTCCGCAATACGGGCCATGAATTCGGCACCGTTACGGGCCGTCCCCGCCGCTGCGGCTGGCTCGACACGGCCGTCGTCAAATACGCGGCCATGCTGAACAGCCTCGACTACCTGGCTATCACCCGTCTGGATATCCTCGACGACCTCGACACGATCAAGATCTGCACGGGCTACAAATACCAGGGCGAGCTGCTCAAGGAATACCCGGCCAGCCTGGACGTATTGGAACAGGTCGAACCGGTATACGAAGAAATGCCCGGCTGGAAATGCCATATTTCGGACTGCAAGACCTATGAAGAGCTGCCTGAAGCGGCCCGCAAGTACGTGGAACGCATCAGCGAACTGACGGAAGTCCCCTTGGGCATCGTTTCCGTCGGCCCGAACCGCAGCCAGACCATCATCTTGCACGACATCTTCTAAGAGATTTTTGGATTTTCACCATAACAATACAACATGAGGAAAAGAGCCGGCCTATCTGAGGGCCGGCCTTTTTCTTTGGTATACGATAGTATTATTTCTATTTTGCATTTGCAATGCAGGCAGGGATACGGACGGAGCTGACAGAGGCAGCAAACGGCAGGTCTCAGGAATACGGGGCTGTCCTGCCGAACGAGGAGACGCGGCAGGCTATGGAGAACGTCCTTCAGGGAAAGAACCTGAGCCGGACCTTCGGTTCTGTCGCCGAGCTTATGGAGGATTTGAAACGGTAAGGCAAAACGCCGCCGCGCGACTTTTTCATCGCGCGGCGGCGTTTGACGTCTTATATACTATGACATTAACAGCTTAGCAGCTGCCGCAGCATCCCGACATGGAGCAGCTCGAGCAGGAGCCGCCGCAGCCTTCTTCCGTCGGGACGAGGCCGAACAGGGCCGTCAGGGTTTTGCGGGGGCTGAGCATGCCGCCGGCCGTGACGGCCAGGCCGATTTGCCCGCCTCCGGCGGCGTTGGCCAGGTCCATCTGCTGGCCGATGGGCCAGTCGGCCGTGCCGGGGCTGACGCGCCAGAGGATTTTATATCCCTTGGGCTCGCAGATTTCGTTGATGTGATGGGTCAGCTGGTCCAGGAGCTGTCCCGTGGCGACAGCTGCTGCCGAGTCGAGGACGATGCCGCCGGCGACGTCCTGGTTGAGGAAGCGCTTGTCGATTTCTTCTTCTACAGCCGGGCCGATGGTGACGGCGGCCATGAGAAGGATGCGCGCCTGTTCCAAATACGGGACGATTTGCTCGCTTTTCAGCTTAAAGGGGGCGCTGCAGAGGATATGATGGGACGCGGCGTCGTAGTATCCCTGCTGGAAGACGCCCTTCGGCGCGGCCAGGCGCAGGGCCGTGGTGCAGGCTTCACTGACGACGGCGTCGTCTGCGTCCCCTTGTCCCCGCTGGGCGGCGTATTCTCTCACTTGCTCCATGTTGATGGAGGGTATGGTACCTTCGTATACTGGCATGATGGTTCCCTTTCTTTCGTGTAATGTAGTCGTCTTCTGAACGATGTGTGACGATGGTCTTATTATACCATAAAAATTTGAGGCTACTGATAATTTTATGATGGGCCTTGTCATTTTCATGGCCAGTGATATACAATAAAAATGTGATATGACAACACTAAATACCATATAAAAGTGTGATGAGGTGGGCCTATGGAACGATTGATATTGAATACACTGCTGAAATGGAAGAATTCCCCCTATCGCAAGCCGTTGATTTTGAAAGGTGTGCGTCAGGTCGGCAAGACCTGGATTCTGAAGGAAATCGGAAAACGCTGTTATGAAAACACGGCGTATTTCAACTTTGATGAACATGAAGAGTATAAGCAGTTTTTTGAAACGACAAAGGATGTAGACCGGATTTTGCAGAATCTGATGCTGGCAAGCGGCCAAAAGATCATGCCGGAACAAACCCTGATTATTTTTGACGAGGTGCAGGACTGCCCCAAGGTCATGAACTCCATGAAGTATTTCTGTGAAAATGCGCCGCAGTATCACGTGGCCTGCGCCGGCTCCCTCTTGGGCATCGCTTTGGCAAAGCCCTCTTCGTTCCCTGTAGGCAAGGTCAACTTCATGCAGATTGACCCCATGACCTTTACGGAGTTCCTGCTGGCCAATGGGGATGAAAACCTGGCAGCATATCTGGAAACGGTGAATACCCTGGAGCCCATTCCCGACGCCTTTTTTAATCCTTTATACGAAAAGCTGAAAATGTACTATGTGACCGGCGGTATGCCCGAACCTGTCAAGATGTGGACTGAGGCGCGGGATGTGGAGGCCATGCAGGAGGCATTGTCCGATATTCTGGGGGCCTATGAGCGAGACTTTGCCAAGCACCCCAACGTCAGCGAGTTTCCCAAGATTTCGATGATCTGGAAATCGATTCCGTCCCAGCTGGCGAGGGAAAATAAAAAGTTTCTCTATAAAGTAGTCAAAGAAGGGGCAAGAGCCCGCGAATATGAGGACGCCCTGCAGTGGCTGGTCGATGCCCGCCTGGTGCATAAGATCTACCGCAGCACCGCGCCGGGCCTACCCGTGTCTGCTTACGATGATCTTTCAGCGTTTAAGATTTACCTGGCAGACGTGGGGCTGCTCCGCCGGCTGGCTCAGCTGGCGCCGACGGCCTTTGGCGAGGGGAATCGCTTGTTCACCGAGTTCAAGGGGGCGCTGACGGAGAACTTCGTGCTGCAGACCTTGATTACGCAATTTGAAGTCGTTCCGCGGTACTGGAGCCAGAACAATCCGCCTTACGAAGTAGATTTCTTAGTTCAGCGGGAGAATGACATATTTCCAATCGAAGTCAAATCCGAGGCAAATACAGCCAGCAAGAGCTTGAAGAAATTCAAGGAATTGTTCCCAAAGCAGGTGAAGCTCCGCGTCCGGTTTTCGCTGGATAATTTGAAGCTGGACGACGATATGCTGAACATCCCCCTGTTTATGGCCGACCAAACGGACCGGCTGATTGGGTTGGCGCTGGAACAACGGAACCATACGTAAATCATTCTGCAACTTTACGTTATCATACCTCGCTGACCACTGGCTACGAGACATTGACTATGCTATACTATAATATAGACTTTAAAATGAAGTTGACTTTATATACAGGGAATGAGGTGGGTGTGTTGGCGCATATCATCGCCATAACGAACCAGAAAGGCGGTGTCGGCAAGACGACGACGGCCGTCAATGTAAGCGCTTGTCTGGCCGAAAGCAGCAAGCGGACGCTCCTCGTCGATTTGGACCCGCAGGGCAATGCGACAAGCGGCTTGGGCGTCGACAAGGCGAGCTTGGAAACGAATCTGTACGACTGCCTGATCGAAGGAAGGCCGATGGAAGACGTCGTGCAGCCGACAATGATAAAGAAATTATCCCTCGTACCGGCTACGATGGACGTCGCCGGCGCGGCGGTGGAGCTGGTCACGATGGAAGACCGCGAGTATATTTTGAAGAAGGCCCTGCAGGCCTACCTGGGACGGGTGAAGAAGTCCTATGATTACGTCGTCATCGACTGCCCTCCTTCGCTGGGGCTGCTGACGCTCAACGCCCTGGCGGCGGCTGATTTCGTCCTCATTCCCGTGCAGTGCGAGTTTTACGCGCTGGAAGGGCTGGCCCAGCTCATGCAGACCGTGGACATGGTGCGGGACAATCTGAATTCCCGCCTGCAGCTCCTGGGACTGCTCATGACGATGTACGACGGCCGGACGAATTTGTCCATCCAGGTGACGGAGGAAGTGAAGAAATACTTCAGCGGCAAGGTGTTCCACACGATTATTCCGCGCAACGTCCGCCTGGGCGAAGCGCCGAGCCACGGCGAGCCCATTACGATATACGATCCCCATTCGCGGGGCGCCGAGGTGTATACGAAATTAGCGAAAGAGGTGATACGCCGTGTCGGCTAAGAAGATGGGACTGGGCAAGAACCAGCCCTTAGGCCGGGGCCTGCAGGCCCTGGGGCTGAAGGAGCATCCGGAGCCTCACGACGGTGCAGCCCTGGAAATCGACATCGACTTGATTTCCCCCAACCCGAAGCAGCCCCGCCGGGCCTTTTCCGACGAGGCGCTCCAGTCGCTGGCCGAGTCCATTCGGCAGTACGGCCTGATCCAGCCCGTCGTCGTCCAGAAAAAGGGCGGCGCCTACGAGCTGATTGCCGGCGAGCGGCGGCTGCGGGCGGCGAAGCTCTGCGGCCTGACGAAGATTCCCGCCGTCGTGCGGGACTGCGCGCCTCAGGCGTCGGCAGAGCTGGCCCTCATTGAAAATTTGCAGCGGGAAGATTTGGACCCTGTAGAAGAAGCGTCGGCGTACCGCGCCCTGATTCAGGAATTCGGCCTGACCCAGGAGCAGGCGGCGGAAAAGGTCGGCCGGAGCCGGGTCCACGTGTCCAATATGATGCGCCTTCTCCAGCTGCCGGAGGAAATCCAGCAGTATTTAATCGACGGCGTCCTGTCTATCGGACAGGCCCGCCCCCTGCTGCAGCTGAAGGCACGGCAGGCCCAGCTGGAAGCGGCGGCCCGCATCATCGACCAGGAGCTGTCGGCCCGTCAGGTCGAAGCCATGGTCCGGGCCATGCTCCGGGAAGAGCCGCCGAAGGACGCGCCGGAGCCCGACGCCTATCTGGAATCCATGCAGGACCGGATGAAGATGCATTTGGGCACCAACGTAGCCATTCGCCTGGGCCGGAACAAGAAGAAGGGGAAAATCGAGATTTCCTTTGCCTCAGAAGAAGAATTTGAACGATTGCTGGCTATTTTGACTGATGAGCCGGAAGACGGGGATTCCTTCTCCCCTTCCTCTTTCCGCGTGTGATCGGCAAAAACAGGCCTGTTTACGAAACGGTATTGACCTGTCAGGAGGAACGACATGCTTTACGGATTGGACGCGCAGCTCGCGTACATGATAGGGGCCGGCATCGCCGGGCTCGTGCTGGTGCTGCTGCTGGCGTATATTGTCATATTGAACCGGCGCATCAAGGCGCTGGAAGAAAAATACACCTTTTTTATGAAGGATGAAACGGGGAAAAGCGTTGAAGCCAAGCTGCGCGAGGACGTGGCGGAGCTCCACGGCCTGCAGGACACGCTGGACCGGATTCACGAGACCCAGAAGGATATCCTGGCCGTGCAGAACCACTGCTTCCGTAAAATCGGCTTCGTGCGGTACAACGCCTTCGACAACATCGGCAACAACCTGAGCTTCGCCTGTACCGTCCTGGACGGCAAGGACGACGGCTTCTGCCTGTCGAGCGTATACGGCCGCAGCGAGTCGCGCATCTTTGCCAAGCCCATCGTCGAGGGAAAATGCCTGTACGGCATGAGCGAAGAGGAAAAGGAAAGCCTGGACCAGGCCCTGCACTATCACGGCGACGTGCAGCCGGTCCGGAAGGATTAGGATAACAGGCGCGGCAGCGCCGTATTGTAGGATTGAAGAAGGGATAGACCTTGAAATTACAGGAAATCATGACGGGGCTTAGGGCCCGTTGGCGCAATATGACGCAGTCCGCCGCCGACCTGGCCGGCGCCCTGCGCCGTTCCGGGACGGAGCCGGTCACCCTGTCGCCGCAGCAGTATCGGACGGCGCTGCGGGCGGCCATCGCCGGGGCCGTCGTCTTAGTCGCGGCTATCGGGTTCGGCCTGTACCAGTTTATTTCCCTGCAGCAGGCCCGGGCCCAGGAGGCGCTCCATGAGCAGCAGCTGCAGCTCATGCGGGAAAAGACGGCGTCGCTCCAGGAAAAAATGGATAAAATGGACGCCCTGGACCAGGAGCTCCGCCAGATGGTCAAGGGCGCAGGGACGGGCAGCAGCCCAAAAGGTGACGGTGGCACAGCGGGGGCGCAGAAGAAAGGGCCGGATCTTTCCTCTGCCGATTACAACGACCTGCTGCTGGCCACCGCCCGTCTGGAAACGAAAACGAACGCCCGCATTATCAGCTTTATTACGCTGAAAACCGTACTGAGCGATACGGCGGGGCTGCAGGTCCGGCAGATGCAGCAGGTATCAGCGCAATACGCATCGTCGACGACGCCGTCTATCTGGCCGGCGTACGGCACGATTACGTCTAACTTCGGCTACCGCGGCAACCCCATCGGCGGCGGCACGGGCTTCCACGAAGGCCTGGATATTGCCGTCGATTACGGTACGCCCGTCCAGGCGACGGCGGCCGGCGAAGTCACGGCGGCCGGCTGGGTAGACGGCTACGGAAACCTTGTCGAAGTCGATCACGGCAACGGCTTTGTCACGCGATATGGTCACAACTCCATGGTTCTCGTCGTAGTGGGACAAACGGTGCATACCGGCGACATCCTCGCCCTGGCCGGCAGCACGGGCCGCAGCACGGGGCCCCATGTCCATTATGAAGTCCGCGTACAAGGGACTCCGACCGACCCCTTGTTGTTCTTGCCGTAAAGATGAGGGGACGCTGCCCGATATGGGGCGGCGCCGCCTCTTTTTTTTGAAAGGCAGGTTGTTATGCAAAAACTCAAATATTATGGCAGCGTTATCTTGTTTTTTATCGTCGTCGGCGCCCTGGGCTTCGGCACGTCCTACGTCCAGCGGCCCCATAACGTCGTCATCGGCGTCAACCTGGCCCTCAGCGGCGAGGAAAAGGCCTACGGCGAGGCGACGGCCCGGGGCATCGGCATGGCCCGCGATAAGATCAACGCCGAAGGCGGCCTGCTGGACGAGGCTGTGACGGTCGTCGCCGTCGATAATCACGGCAGCGCCGGCGACGCCGAGGCGGCGGTGAAGCAGCTGACGAGCCGTCATGCTGTGGCGATGATCGGCCCGAACTTATCCCATTGCGCCCTGGCCGTCGTCCGCGACGCGACGGCGGCGAAGATGCCCGTCATCAGCCCGGCCGGCACGAATCCCGACATTACCGTCGACCATGGGACGGGCGAAGCCCACGAGTACATGTTCCGGGCGACCTTTATCGACTCCTATCAGGGGCGGGCTATGGCCGATTACGCCTTCGGCCAGCTGAAGGCCCGCACGGCCGCCGTCGTGTACGACGAACGGCAGGCTTACTCTAAAGGGCTGGCGGCCTTTTTCAAGCAGTCCTTCTTAGCCGACGGCGGCCAGGTACCGGTCTACGTCGATGTCTCGTCAGATGACAGCTTTGCGGCGGCCGTAGCGGCCTTGAAGGCTTCGCCGTGCCAGGTCGTATACGCGCCCTTTTACGATGAAAAGGCCATGGAATTTATCGTAAAGGCCCGCGACGCCGGCATTGCGGCCCTGATTTTAGGCCCTGACGGCTGGAACGGCCGGCGCATGGCCCAGTCCCTGTCGCCGGCGTATCTGCAGAACCTGTTCTATACGGACCACTATGCCAACGACGCCAGCGAGCCCGTGGCGGAGGAATTTGCCGAGGCCTATTATGAAAAATACGGCGAGCTTCCCGACAGCTACGCCGCCCTGGGCTACGACTCCTTCATGATGGTGGCCGAAGCGGTGCGGCGCAGCGGCTCGGCAGACCCGGAAAAAATCGCCGAAGAGTTGGCCAAGACCATCGATTACCACGGCGTGACGGGCATGATCGCCCTGGACGCCAACCACGACGCCATCAAGCCGGTCTTTATCATGACCTTCTGGCAGGGCCAGCCGGCGCTGCTGGAAAAGCGGCCGACGGTCCAATTATGATAGGCTGTACGCGGCAGCAGACATAAAAAATGCGGAATTGTCGAGATGACAGTTCCGCAATTTTTTTGCAATATGACTTTTAACTGGTTCGACGATGCTGACGCTTTATATACTCATCGCCGTGCCAGCCTTCGCGATGCGTGCGCTATCGTTTACCCAGCATAAAGGCCGGCAGCTTCCCGATGGGGCATCATTCACAGATGCCCACAGGGATTCCCGTCAGTTCGGATATTTCCTTAGGAGAAAATAGGATCGTCAAGCCATTACACGCAGTACGGCAAATACGGCGTCATGGCGGCGCGGCGTTCCTTCCAGTCGGGCATGATCATCGTCATGACGTTGTAAAAGTGGCGCGAGTGGTTGGGATGGACGAGGTGGCACAGCTCGTGGAGCATGACGTGGTCGATGATTTCCGCCGGCATGATGGCCAAGTAGGTGTTCATAGTAATGATGGCCTTGGCGGGCATGCACGAGCCCCAGCGGGAGCGCATGACGCGCTGGCGGAGCTTGGGCATGGCGATGCCGTAGGCCGAAAGGTAGGGGAAGATGCGGGCCAGGCTTTCGGCGAACAGCTTTTCCCCTTCCCTGCGCAGCAGCTCATGGTACAGATGGCGGCGCTCCTCGATGGTGTTGTCGGCCAGCTCCATGAATACGGTCCGGCCGCGGCGGCGCACCGTATTGCGCAGGCCCAGGCGCACGTCGAGGGTGCAGGCCGTCCCCGCCACGTACAGGCCGTCGCCGTCCCGCAGGGTCAGCACCGGCAGGGCTTTCCTGCAGGCGTACTCGTCCAGGGCTTTCACGATGAAGGGTCCCTGCTTTTGCAGAAAGGCCTCGATGTGCTCTATGGGAACGCGGGGCCCTGCCGATACGTAAATGGATAAGTCGGGGCGGACGCGGAGATTGATGTTTTTTACGGCCTTCCGCTCCAGGACGTACGTCAGCTGACGGCCCTCAAGGCAGATAGGGCGCTGCGATATGGGATTCATATTCTTCTCCTCTGTCGATGTGGTATAATACCATCATATTATACTATATGCTGCAAGGAGATACTATCATGCTCGATTTTACGGCAATCGATTTTGAAACAGCCAATAAATACTACAACAGCGCCTGCTCCCTGGCGGCCGTCTCCGTACGGGACTACGAGACGGTCCGGGAAGGCTATACCCTCATCCGCCCTCCCTACATGTCCTTTTCGCCGGACAACATCCGCATCCACGGCATCACGCCCGACCAGGTGCGGGACAAGCCGAAATTCGACGCCTTGTGGGACCGCGTCCGGCCTCATCTGGAGGGCCGCATCCTCGTGGCCCACTACGCCGTGTTCGACACGCGGGTCCTGCGCAGCCTGCTCAAGACGTACGAACTGGAGCCGCCCCGGGCGACGTACGCCTGCACGGTGGAAATTTCCCGCAAGGTCTGGCCCGACCTGCCCAATCACAAGCTCGATACGGTAGCCGGCCTCCTGGGCTATTCCTTCCGCCACCATCAGGCCCTGGACGACGCCCGGGCCTGCGCCTTCATCGTCTGCGAGGCGGCGAAACAGGTCGGCGCGTCTTCTATGGAAGAACTCATGGCGGCGACGGGCCTCTCCCTGAAGACCTTATAGACATATGAATTTTGCATATAGAAGGGCGCCCCATGTCGTTTGGTAATACATATCTTACATTATCGTCAATCTATGCGTATAATGAAACAAGATAATTTCTATACCGAAAGGGGATTGAACATCATGAAAATTGTATTGCTTGAATCGCTGGGAATCAGCCAGGAACTTCTCGATTCGTACGTAAAGCCGCTGCGTGAACAGGGCCATGAATTCGCCGCCTACGAACGCAACGACGACCCGGCCGTCCAGATCGAAGAAGCCAAGGACGCCGACATCCTCATCATCGCCAACATGCCCTTGAAAGGCGAAGTCATCAACGCCTGCCCGAACCTGAAATACATCAACGTAGCCTTTACGGGCGTCGACCACGTCGATTTGGAAGCGGCTAAAGCCAAAGGCGTCAAAGTCAGCAACGCTTCGGGCTATTCGACGGTCGCCGTCGCCGAACTGACCATCGCCATGATCCTCGACCTGCTCCGCTACGTGCCCCAGGTAGACGCAGCCTGCCGTGCCGGCGGCACGAAGGCCGGCTTCATCGGCGCTGAACTGGAAGGCAAGACCGTCGGCCTCATCGGCACGGGCGCTATCGGCCACCGCGTCGCCGAGCTCGTCCACGCCTTCGGCGCAAAAGTCATCGCCTACAACGGCTTCTCCCATAAGGCCGATACGGAGCTCATCAAATACGTTCCCCTGAAGGAACTGATGGAACAGTCCGATATCGTATCGCTCCACTGCCCCGTTACGGACCAGTCCCGCGGCATGATCAACGCCGAAACGCTGTCGTACATGAAGCCGACGGCCTTCCTGGTCAACGAAGCCCGCGGCCCCGTCGTCGACTCCCAGGCTTTGGCAGACGCCCTTAACAGCGGCAAGATCGCCGGCGCCGGCATCGACGTATTCGAAAACGAACCGCCTCTCGATACGAATCATCCCCTGCTCCACTCCAAGAACACCATCGTCACGCCCCACGTAGCTTTTGCGACGAAGGAATCCATGGAAAAACGCGCCGTCATCGTCTTCGACAACATCGACGCTTACATGGCAGGAAATCAGAAAAACGTAATCTTATAAGGTATACGAATCCCCAAGCAGTATAGGCCGGTCAGGCCTGTACTGCTTTTTTTGTCGCCGAATAGGCATGATAAAACCCCTAGTTACACTAGGGGTAGATATATACTCCTTATAGAAAAAGAAAGAACCTCCTATGATACAATGGAAATGGTCTG
>USGG01000022.1 GCA_900554215.1 uncultured Megasphaera sp. | reverse complement strand
GTACCGCACTCGTTCATAAGGCAGCCACGTCGTTTCCAACACTTCGTAAGGCCCCTGCGGGTCGTAGCGGTAGTCGCCGCCGTAATCGCGGCGGATGCCCGAGCCCTTGAGGAGCTTCAAAAAACCAATCTGCAGCTTGTGAGGCTTGAGGGCGTATATATCGTTAAAAGACTGGCGCAGATGGTCGAAATCCTCATAAGGAAGGCCGACGATCAAATCCAGATGCAGGTGGATGTTGCCGCAGGCCAGGAGCCGTTCCATAATATGCTCGATGCGCGGCCAGTCGTTGTGCCGCCGGATGGCCCGCAGCGTCGGCTCATGGGTCGACTGAATGCCCATCTCCAGCTGGATGCGCCCTTTAGGAGCCGCCGCCAGCAGCTCCAGGTCCTCGTCCATGAGCAGGCCCGGCTCGATTTCCAAATGGAAGTTAATGTCCTCGGTCACGCCGATCATGTAGCGCAGCAGCGGCCGGTAGTGGGCCGGATTACAGTTGAAGGTCCGGTCGACGAATTTGACCTGATGCACGCCGGCGGCGACGAACTGCTCCAGCTCCTGCAGCACAATAGGCACGGAACGGAAGCGGACAGCGTCGTTCATGCCCGACAAGCAATATTGGCAGTGAAACGGGCAGCCGCGTGAGCTTTCATAATACATGATCTTATGGTCGAGCTGAGAAAAATCCTGCCCCTCATAAGGAAAGGGCAGCCGGTCCAGCTCGGCCACTTCCTGATAGGCATCGCTGCCCTGAATCTGGCCGCCGGCTCGTCCCATGACGCCGGGCACGGCCGTCCCGTCTTCTCCTCGCTCCAAGGCCTGCAGAAAAGCCGGCACCATGTCTTCGCCTTCGCCCTGAAGCACGTAATCGATGTCAGGATGAGCCCGCAGAATCTCCTCTGCCGTATAAGATACTTCCGGCCCGCCGACGAAGACTATCGTCTGCGGCCGCACCTGCTTAATGAGGGAAATGATATGGCAGGTCATTTCAATATTCCATATATAACAGGAAAAGCCGATGATATCGGCGTCGAATTTGGATATGCGGCGCAGAATATCATAGGCATGCTGATTAATCGTATATTCCGCCGTCTCCACCGTCACGCCCTGCCGGCGGCACGCCGTATATAAACAGCGCAGCGCCAGGGAGGAATGGATGAATTTGGCATTTAAGATAGTCAATAAAGTGTTCATGTACTTAGTCTTTCCTTCATTCAGAAAGTAATCATATCACTACAATTATACTACATGCCGCTCCTTTTCGCACCCTATGAGGCTATGCGATTTTGCACAGTCGCCTTAGACCTGTCGGGCATACGCGGCGTATCTGCCGCTATCACTATTCACAATGGCGCCTATGGAGTATAATAATAGGTATGAAATTATTTATCAGGGAGGCATATCTATGCTGAAAATTGCTCTCGCCCAGCTTGATATACATGCCGGCGACCCGCGCTTCAATACCGCCGCCATGAAAAAAGCCATCGCTAAGGCTAAGCAGCAGGGCTGCGACATGATTATCTTCCCGGAACTTTCAATTCCGGGCTATTTTATCGGCGACGTCTGGGACCAGCCCGACTTCATCGACGACTGCGTCCGCTTCGGCGAAGAAATTCAGGCCGCTTCAGAAGGAATTACCGTCGTTTACGGCAACGTAGCCAAGGAACCGGGCCGTGTCAACTTAGACGGCCGGACCCGCAAATACAACGCCATGTTCGTCGCCAGCGACGGCAAGCTCCTGTCGCCGGAACGGTCGCCCTATCCATTTTACATCAAGACGCTCCTTCCCAACTACCGCGAATTCAGCGACATCCGCTATTTCACGTCCCTTATGGAAGTAGCTCAGGAACGGCGCGCCTTCCCGGAAGATTTCTTGTCGCCCGTCCGCATTACCTTCGCCGGCGGCCGCAAGCTCTGCGTAGGCCCGCTCATCTGCGAAGACAGCTGGGACGACAACTACCCCTTTAAGCCCATGTCGTACTTAGGCAATACGTACGACATCGACCTGTTCGTCAACATTTCCAGCTCGCCCTTTACGCAGGGCAAGACAGAACGGCGCCACCGCCTGTTCGGCAAGGCCATCGGCGAAATCGGCAGGCCTGCCGTATACGTCAACTGCACGGGCATCCAGAATAACGGCAAAAACGTCTACACCTTCGACGGCTCCAGCAGCGCCTACGACAGCGACGGCCATCTGCATTACGAATGCGCAGCCTTCGGCGAAGAACTGGCTATCATCGAATACGATGAAACGCGCCGCGCTTTCACGTCGCCAATTCGGGTCAGTGAGCCGCGCAGCAACACGGCCGATATATACGCCAGCCTGCATTACGGCCTGAAATCCTTTATGGCCTCCCTCGGCTTGGATCACGTCGTCATCGGCGTGTCGGGAGGCATCGACTCGGCCGTCAACGCCGCCTTATACGCCACGGTCCTTCCGCCGGAAAACATCCTCCTGGTCAACATGCCCAGCTGCTACAACTCGGAAATGACCAAGGGGCTGGCCAAAGAATTAGCCGACAACCTGGGCTGCCTGTATACGGTCATTCCCGTCCAGGACAGCCTGGAACTGACGCGCCGCCAATTCAGCGACGCCGTATTATACAAAAACGACATCGAAGCAGGCCGTCTGGAGCTGACCAGCTTCATTGAAGAAAACATCCAGGCTCGGGACCGTTCCAGCCGTATTCTGGCCGCGGCGGCAGCCGCTTTCGGCGGCGTCTTCACCTGCAACGCCAACAAAGCCGAATCGTCTGTCGGCTACGCTACGCTGTACGGCGACAGCGCCGGTTTCCTAGCTGCGACGGCCGACTTGTGGAAGCATCAGGTCTACGACCTGGCCCGGTACTTGAACGACGAAGTGTTCAAAGGCGAAGTCATTCCCCGCGGCTCTATCGACATCGTCCCCAGCGCCGAGCTGTCTTCCAATCAAGACATCACCAAAGGCCAGGGCGACCCCCTCGTGTACCCCTATCACGATTACCTCTTCGCTGCCTTCATCGAACGTTGGCAGCGGGCAACGCCGGAATCGATTCTCCAATGGTATGCCGACGGCACCCTGGAAGAACA
Organism: uncultured Megasphaera sp.; assembly: GCA_900554215.1. Taxonomy (GTDB): domain Bacteria; phylum Bacillota; class Negativicutes; order Veillonellales; family Megasphaeraceae; genus Megasphaera. Next base: position 25,268 of record USGG01000022.1, on the reverse strand, counting down.
CATCGGCTGCCCCGTCAAGGTGGGCGACCTCTTTCCCGACACGGCGTCCTTCATCGCCGACTTGGAAAAATGGTGGCGTCTCATCGCCGGCTTTGCCGTCGCCAAGCGCATTCAATGTCCGCCTATCTTATCCGTCAGCCGCCGTTCCTTCGGCAACGACCTGCGGGAATCGCAGCTCAAGCCGTACTACACGACGCGCTATTTGGAATTAAAAGAAAAGCTGCTGCAAGGCAGATAACTTCACATACGACGCATACAGCCGCATCCCAGCGATGCGGCTTTTGTCATACACGGAATGACGAGCATACAAAAAAGAGTCCTCATGGGAAAATACCCACGAGAACTCCTTTTCAGCATCTTCAGCCAGCAGCGCTGCACAGGACAGCACCGCTGCGCCAAAGGCGTAAATCCCATATCGCACTTCCAGTCCAACGGGAAGGTGCAGATACAATACTCTTACATATCGCCTAATCTGCCGATAGTCTGTTTCTTCTTCACCGGCTGATGGCCGATTTTTTCTACGAGGATGAACAGCATCGGAATAAGGAATACACCCAGAATCGTCGCCATAGACGTACCGAAGACGACGACGATGCCCATGGTGACACGAGAGGCCGCGCCGGCGCCCGTAGCAAGAGCCAGCGGGATAGAACCTACGACGAAGGCCAGAGACGTCATGACGATAGGACGGAGACGAATCTTCGCCGCTTCAATGGCCGCCGATACGGGATCCATGCCCCGTTCATCGACACGGACTTTAGCGTATTCGATAATCAGGATGGCGTTTTTAGCCGCCAAGCCGATAACGGCGAGAATACCGATCTGGAAGTAAATGTTGTTCGTCTGGTCAAAGATGTACGTAAACAGCGTCGCGCCGAACAAGCCGGCCGGCACGCTGAACAGTACGGCAAACGGTACCTTCCAGCTTTCGTACAAAGCTGCCAGTACGAGGAATACGAAGAGGATAGCCAAGCCGAAGACGTAAATCGTCTTGTTGCCGGCTTCGACTTCTTCACGGCTCATGTCGGCCCATTCATAGGTGTAGCCTTCGCCGAGCGTATCGGCGGCGACTTCCTGCAGGGCCTTCAGCGCATCGCCGGAGCTCTGGCCGGCAGCTGGAGCGCCCATGATCTTAATGGCCGGATAGTCGTTGAAACGAGTGATAATAGAAGCAGAGCCAATCGGACGAGGCCGTACGAAGTTGGCCACGGAAATGAGCTCATTATTGGAATTGCGGACGTAGAGGTTCTTGTTGCCGTCGACGGTTTCGCGGAACTGCGGCGCCGCCTGGATGACGACCTTAAAGTTACGTCCGAAAATCGTAAAGTCATTGATCTGATAGGAGCCGTAGAAGGACTGCAAGGTCTGGTATACAGAGCTCATGGACACGCCTTCTCTGGCAACCATGTCGCGGTCGACGTCGAGGTAATACCCCGGCGTATCGTTGGAAAAGGCCGTATAGACGGAACCGATTTCCGGCCGTTTCGCCGCTTCGGCGATGAACTTATCGGCCGTTTCCATCAATTCGTCCGTCGTATGGCCGCCGCGGTTTTCGATGTGCAATGTAAAGCCGGCAGAAATACCCATACCGTCAATAGGCGGCGGGTTGATGGCGACGATAGATGCCTGGGGAATCTGCGCGCCATGAGCCATAATCTTGCCTACCAGCGCATCGACGGACAGGCTCGGATCTTCACGCTGATCCCAGTCTTCCATGCCGACGAAAGCCGTTGCGCCGTTCGTCTTAGCGCCGCCGGCCAGCATATTGTAGCCGACGATATTCATAGACTGCGTTACGCCGGGCTGCTGTTCAATCCAGTTGCCCAAATCAACGGCAATCTGCTTGGTAATCGTCTGGGACGTACCTTCCGGCAGCGTCGTACTGACGATGACGAAGCCGTTATCTTCCGATGGTACGAAGCCCGTCGGAATGATCGTGAACAAGAACCCGGAAATACCGGAAATCACGACGAGGAAGGCGACGCTCCATTTGATGCGCCGGTTCAGGTACACCAAACGAATACCGTACCAGTTCGTCATGCGTTCAAAAGCACGATTGAACTGCTGGAAGAATTTAAAGATGCCTTTCGGATTTTCCGTCGGTTTATGAACCTTCAGGATAGAGGCGCACATGGCCGGCGTCAGCGTCAGGGCGACGAAGGCCGAAATGGCCACGGAAATAGCAATCGTAAAGGCAAACTGACGGTACAAAATACCGCTCATGCCGCTCAGGAAGCCGACGGGGATAAATACGGACGCCAGTACGCAGGCAACGCCGATAACCGGGTTCTGTACGTTCTGCATGGCGATGATCGTCGCTTCCCTCGGCCCCTTGTTGTTGTACTTGATTTCATATTCGACAGCTTCGATAACGACGATGGCATCATCGACGAGAAGGCCGATAGCCAAAACCATGGCGAACAAGGTCAGGGTATTAATGGAGAAATCTAAAATCGTAAAGCAGGCGAAGGTCCCGAGCAGCGATACAGGAACGGCGATCAGCGGGATCAGCGTCGACCGGCCGCTCTGGAGGAACAAGTATACGATAGCCGCTACGAGGAGCAGCGCTTCCACGAAGGTGTGGATAACTTCGTTGATAGACGCCGATACGAACTTCGTGCTGTCGTAAATAATACGGTAATCCAAGTCGGACGGGAAGGATTTTTTAGCTTCTTCCAATACTTCCCGCGCGCCGCTTACAGTCTGCATAGCATTGGCGTCTGACGTCAGGCTGACCATGAAGCCGGCCTGAGGCTGGCCATTGAAGTTGCCTTCAACGTTATAATCCTTTGCACCCAATTCTACCGTGGCGACATCACCGACGCGGACCATCGTTCCGTCCGGATTGGTGCGGACGATGACATCCCGGAATTGTTCGGCAGTCTGGAGACGGCCTTCAGCGCGCATCGTATACTGGTACGTCTGATTGTTGGTCGTCGGCTGCGAACCGATGGAGCCGACGGCAGCCTGAATATTCTGACCTTCAATAGCAGAAATAATATCCGTCGGCGTGACCTGAAGGATATTCATCTTCAGCGGGTCCATCCAGATACGCATGGCGTAGTCAGAGCCGAATTCTTCGACGTTGCCGACGCCGGAAACGGATTTCAAGGCGTCCATAAAGAACTGCGTTGCATAGTTCTTCATAAACGTGGCGTCATAGGTGCCGTTCGGGGAATACAAGGCGAAAACCATAGCCGTAGAACTCGTCGATTTCTGGACCGTAACGCCCGTTGCCGTGACTTCCTGCGGCAATGTCGCCTGAACCTGGCTGACGCGGTTCTGCGTGTTAACTGTATCCATGTCGTCGTTACTGCCCGTTTCAAACTGGACGGTCAGGGAGTATCGGCCGCTGTCGTTACTGGAGCTGGACATGTTTACCATATCGTCGACGCCGATCATCTGGCGTTCGATGACGCTGGCGACGGTATCGCTGATAACTTCGGCGTTAGCACCCGTATAGGTCGCGGACACGCTGACCTGCGGAGGCGTAACGTTCGGATATTTTGCGACAGGCAGGGATATCATCGCCAAGAGACCGGCAATCGATATGATCAGCGATATGACGATGGCGAAGATCGGCCTGTCAATAAAGAATTTTGATATCACTCTCTCGCCCCCTATTTACTTTCTGTTTTCACAGCTATATCGGAGCCGCTTTCAATTTCGGCTTTAGTCAGCAGGTGCTGATCGAGCGTTGCGCCGCCCGTAGCTTTCTGGTAGCCGTCGACGATGATGAGGTCGCCGTCGCTGATGCCTTCATTGATAATCCAGAACTTGCCGACCTTCTGGCCCGGCGTAACAGGCTTATTCTGTGCCTTGCCTTCGCTGTCGATGACCGAGACGAAGTAGCGGCCCAGTGTCTGCTGTACGGCACGCTGCGGAACCATGATAGCATGCTGCTGTACCTGCGTATCGGAAACAACCGTAGCATATAAGCCCGGAATCAGCAGATTCTGCGGATTTTCAAATACGGCCTTGATGATGATGGAACCGGAGTTGCCGTCCATGCCGTGGTTGATCTGCGTGACGTGGCCTTCATAGGCATACATGGAGCCGTCGCTCAGGCGCAGCTGCAGGTGATCGCCCCAGCTGCCCGGATCTTCAGGAGTCTTCTTCATCATCTGCAGGTATTCTGCTTCGCTGACGGAGAATTCTACGTATACGGGATTTAAGGTAGAAATCGTAACCAGCTCAGTCTGGCCAGCCGTAGCATACGTGCCGACGGCAACGTCGTCGACGTTGAGCTTGCCGCTGAACGGAGCATATACGATCGTATCGTCTACATTATCCTGCGCAGCCTGAACCAGGGCGTCATTGGCTTCCAATACAGCCTGCTGCTGCCGCGTCGCCGCTTCCTGATCCGTTACGGTCTGAACAGAAATCGCGTCTTGGGCAACTAATTCCTGATACCGGCGCAGGTTGAGCTGCTGATTGGCCAGGTTAGCCGCAGCCTGAGCCCGGTTGGCCTTGGCGTTCTGCAGGGCCGCGTCGTATTCGCGGCTGTCAATGCGGAACAAGGGCTGGCCGGCGACGACTTCCTGTCCGCCTTCGACGTATTTTTCAACGACGCGGCCGGAAATCTTAGGCCGAACGGGAACCTTGTCCGTCGCGATGACCGTGCCGCTGTATTCAGCCCGCACGGGCGTGTCTTCCGCCGTTACCTTGTACGTATTGACGGCGACAGGCGCCTTCTGCCCTGCCTGCTGGGAACCGCACCCGGCTAATAGCGACGCGACAGTCAGCACCGTCACGCCCAGAGTTAATACCTTATGTTTGTGTATCATTCGTTACTTGCCTCCTGTCTTTTTGATCCCGTAGAGTATTACGCGGATACATTTTTCCATATATTCGGAAAAAGAATATTCATGCTCCGACTCGTCAAAGTATTCCAAAATATCGTCGGAAGCGCTGTGCAGCATGTGAATCAGAAGAAATTTATCGACTTCTATAAAGGAATCTTCCTGCTGCGCTTGTTCAAACAACTGGCCCAGCAGCTCCCAGTCCATGCGGCGCCGTTCTTCCAGCGCAGCGCAGACCTCGGGCATCTTGCGCAGGATTTCGTCCGTCTTGCGAACGGAAAGGACGGAGATATAGTGCGTCTTCACGTTGAAAAAGTTTATAATTTTTTCTTCCGTCGTCATCTCCGTATTCGCCAGCAGGGCTACATGCTGTTCATGTATGTCGTCGATCAAAGAAAGCATCGATTTCTCGATGATTTCCTGCTTCGACGAAAAATGCTCGTACAGCGTGCGCTTGCTGATGCGAAGGTTTCGAGCCAAATCATCCATGTGAAAATCCGCGCCGCGGCGGTTGATTTCATGCAACGCTTCGGCAATGATCTTTTCTCGAATATCTGCCGCCATTCCAACACATCCTATGTCATATAGTAAACTAAAAATGAAAACTCAGTACCAATTTATAGTTTAATATACTCTATCTTATTAGTCAATAGAAATTACCTGGCTGATGAAAACTTTTATTTCTTTTTAAGTTTCCGCCGGCCATCCGTTAGTATGTCTTGCCCAAAGACGCGATGCGTATTTTCATGATGGCCTTTTTAATCGGTTTCCCCGTTCCGTCGGGAGCGCAGAGACAGCGATGGCCGTCGGCAGGCGTAAAGACGGCGAAGGTCCCCGGAACCATACGGATGACCGTATCGTCGTCAAGGCTGGGATTATAAAACCAGGCATCGGACGCCGAGCGGTCTTCCACGACGGCGCCGGCGTTGAGAATAGGCTGATAGCCGATGATTTCGTCGCCTGCGATAACTATCTGGATGTCAATGTAATCGCGGTGGGCCTCCATCGTCCGTTCCGCCGCCGGATGGGTCTCACCGACGTCGACGTTCATGTAGTTGCCATCGCCCAGATCGTGACGGCCCGGTTCCAGCGAAGCTAAATCGTACGACGCCAACTTTTCTATCCACTGGGCTAATCCTGCCGGCACGTACGGAATCTCTTTTTCCCACTGCTTTAAATTACCTACATACATAGCTTGTTCCTCCTAGTCTTCTTCCTGTTCCCGCTGCGCTACGTTTTTATCGAACAGCGCATCGGCAAACTGGGCCGCGTCGAAGGGCCGCAGGTCATCGACGCCTTCGCCGACGCCGACCCAGCGGACGGGCACGCCCAATTCCCGCTTGATAGACAAGATAATGCCGCCCTTGGCCGTGCCGTCGAGCTTGGTCAGCACGACGCCCGTCAGGGGCACGACGTCGCCGAATAGCTTGGCCTGGCTGACGGCGTTCTGTCCCGTCGTCGCATCGAGGACCAGCAGCGTTTCATGAGGCGCGCCGTCGATGTTGCGGCCGGCCACGCGGGCCATCTTCCGCAGTTCTTCCATGAGGTTGGATTTCGTATGAAGCCGTCCGGCCGTATCGACGAGGAGCACGTCGATGCCTCTGGCCTTAGCCGAAGCTGTAGCATCGAACACGACGGCCGCCGCGTCGGCTCCTTCCTGATGCTTTACGATAGGCACGTCGTTCCGTTCAGCCCAAATCGTCAGCTGCTCCGACGCAGCGGCGCGGAACGTGTCGCCGGCAGCCAGCATGACCTTTTTCCCCTTCTGGGTGTAATATTTAGCCAGCTTGCCGATGGTCGTCGTCTTGCCGACGCCGTTGACGCCGACGATGAAAATGACCTCTGTCATTCCCGTTCGGTCCGGCATGGGCTCGGCGTTTTCTTCCAGCAGCTCGACGACGCATTTTTCCAAATAAGGAACGACGTCGTTTCCATCGCGAATTTCTTTCGATTTGACGCCTTCTCTGATTTTCCCCAGCAGGTAGTCCGTCGTCTCAACGCCGATATCGCTGGTCAGCATGACCGCTTCCAAATCCTCGTACATTTCGTCGTCGATTTTGGCATAGCCGCGGACGACCGTTTCAATATTCTGAATAAATGATTTCTTTGTCTTTTCCAGACCTTTGCGCAATTTTGAAAAAAAGCCCATGATTACGTTCCTTTCTCTAAGAGTTCATCTACTTTAACTGTCAATAGCCGGGATACGCCCCGTTCCATCGTCACGCCCTGCAGCGTATTGGCCGCTTCCATCGTCTTGCGGCGGTGCGTAATGACGATGAACTGCGTCGCGCCGCTGTAATTCTTCAAATAACGGGCCATACGCTCTACATTGGCCTCATCCAGGGCCGCGTCTACTTCATCGACAAGGCAGAACGGCGCCGGATGATAGGCCAGAAAGGCCAGCAGCAAGGCGATAACCGTCAAAGCCCGTTCGCCGCCGGACAACAGCGACAGCTGCTGCTGTTTTTTCCCCGGCGGCTGAATCAGGATCTCGATGCCGGCATTGAGGACGTCTTTTTCGTCAGTCAGCACGGCCTTAGCCTGACCGCCGCCGAAAAGGCGGCTGAAAATCTGCTGAAAATGACCGCCAATCTCGCCGAGAGCCTGCCGGAACTGGGTCGTCATGGCGTCGTCGATTTCAGCGACGATATCCTCCAGCTTGGCCCGCGATTCCTGCAAATCGGCGCATTGCTTTTGATAAAATTCCTGCTGCGCCAGCGCCGCCTGGTATTCTTCCTCAGCGTTGCCGTTGATCTGGCCTAACTCGGCGATGCGCCGTTTCAAATCAGCCACGCGGTCGTGAAGCTCCTTCAGCGAGCCGTCGCGGCGCCGTTCCATCGCTTCCTGACGCGTCAGCCCCTGCAGAGCCAGAAGTTCTTCGCCGCGGCGTATATCGCCGCTGTATTTTTCCATCTGCACGTTGGCAGCGCTGAGGCGTTCGCTGCACAGCCGTTCCCGTTCCCGCAGCTCCGCCAGGGATTGCTCCAGTGCCTGGCTTTGCCGGAAGTTTTCTTCTCTGTCGCGGTAAAATCCTTCCTTTTCAGCGTCCTTTTGCTGCGTTTCTCGTTCTTTTAATGCAATCTTTTCAATCAATTCCTGCAGCAGCGTTTCCGTTTCCGTCAGGCGGGCCTGCCATTCGCGCCGCCGGTCAGACAACCCTTCGCCGTCGCGGCCGTGCTGCGCCGTTTCTTCGCCATGCCGGCGCATCTGCTCTTCTGTCTGGCGTACCTGTTCTTCCAGCGTCGCCGCAGCAATCTGCCGCTCCGTCAGGGTTCTGCGGCATTCCTCCGCTTCCTGCAAAGCCGCCGTCCGCGCCGCTTCCAATTCCTGCGTATTTTCTGCCGGCGTCTGTTCCAGGATGGCCAACGCCTCTGCCTGACGCACCAGCTCGGCCTGCATATCGGCCCGCACCTGCTGCAGCTGCTCAGCCTGCCCGTCGAGGCGCTGCAGCTCTTCCTGAGCCTTCTCTGCCTCCTGCCGGGCCGACGCTGCTTGCCACTGCCGCTTCTGCAGCTCTACCTGCAGCGTGCGGCTTTGCTCATCCTGTTTATCAAGGCTTCGTTTCAGCTCTTCTGCTTTGCAGCGCGTCTCGCGTCCTTGGGCAGCCGTCTGTTCCTTTGCCGCCCGAAGCTGGACGGCCTGTTCCTTTAATTCTTCCAGCAAGGCCCTCCGGCTGATCAGGGAGCCCTCCTTGCCCTTCAGGCTGCCGCCGGTCAAAGAACCACCGGCGTTGAACTGCGTGCCGTCCAGGCAGACGATGCGCAGACGGTATCCATATTTCCGCGCCGTCCGGGAACCTGCGTCCACCGAATCGGCGACGAGGGTCTTTCCCAGGAGCGACGCAAAAATGCCGGCATACGCCGCATCATAGGTCAAAATATCGCTGGCAAAGCCGACGATGCCCGGCTCTTGGGATGCCGCTTCTTCGTCGCGGGTCCGCCGGCGTTCCTTCACCGTATCAAGGGGCAAAAACGTCGTCCGGCCGGCACGACGGTCTTTTAAATAGGCAATAGCGGCCTTTGCCGTCTGTTCGTCTTCCGTCACGATGTACCGGGACGCCGCGCCTAAGGCAACGTCCAGCGCTGCGGCGTAGGCCGGCGGTATGCGGCACAGCTCTCCGACGAGGCCGCACACCTGGCTTCTCCAGCCCGTCTTGGCATCCAAAACGGCTTTAGCCGGACGGCCGGCGCCTTCATGTTCCTGCTCCATGCTTTCCAGCACGCGGATACGCTGGGCCAGCGCGTCTTCCTGGCCGCGCTGGCGGCGGTACGTATCTTCTATGCGCTGCAGCGCCTGAGCAGCTTCTTCCCATTGGCTGCGGATGGACGATGCCGCAGTTTCGGCCGCTGACGCCTCTTGCCGCAGGGCTTTTTCCTGCGCCGCCGCGTCGCCGCTGCGCCGCTCGGCTTCCTCCCGCGTCGTTTGCTGTGCAGCTACGGTCCGCTGCAGCTCGTCGCAGCGTTCTCCGTTGTCCTGCAAGCGCCGCCGCAGTTCTTCTGCGTCGCGCTGCAGGACAAACAGCTTCTGCTGGCGGTCCGAATTAGACGCCGTCACTTTTTCCAGCTCCGCCGCAGCCTGACGGGCTTGTTCCTCCGCCTTGCCGAACAGGGCCTGCGTCAGAGCCAGGCCTTTTCTGGCCGCAGCCAGTTCCGCCGCCTTCCGTGCCGACAATTCCTGCAGCTCCAGGCCGCGCTTGGCAGCGTCTTCTTTCTTTTTCTGCCAATCCCGTTCTTCCCGATCCAGCTCCGCCCCCCTTTCCTTCAGCGCTTCCTTGCGCTGGATAAAGGCTTCGCGGCGGCTTTTCATGCCGTCCAGTTCAGTATGGACCTGCCGGGCTTCGCTGTCGAGACGGCGCATCGTCTCTCCTTCCCGCTCCATGGCGGCCATCAGGGCGCTGCGCTTCTCTTCGGCTTCGGCCAACGCCTTCACGACATCCTGCCGTTCTGTCAGCACGGCCAGACGGTTGTTTTCCGCCTTTTCCAGCAGCCGTTCGCAGTTGCGCAGTTCCTGCAGGGTCAGAGACCCTTCGTAGGATATGCGCTCGGCGTCTAATTCGCGGAAGGTCCGCAAGGTTTCAGCCTGTTCCTTCATGGGCCCCAGGCGGTCTTCCAGCATAGCCATCATGTCGCGGATGCGCTCGACGTTTCGTTCCGTTTCGGCGATTTTCCGCAGGCCTTCCTGCTTGCGGCCCTTGTAGCGGCTGATGCCGGCCGCTTCTTCAAAGATAATGCGCCGGTCTTCGGGCTTGCTGTTCAGTATGCGGTCGACGCGGTTCTGACCGATAACGGCCATGGAATCCTGCCCGATGCCCGTATCGGCAAACAGCATGTGAATATCCTTCATCCGGCAGGGCCGCTTGTTGATGTAATATTCGCTGTCGCCGGAGCGGAACAGGCGCCGCGTCACGACGACTTCCGCAAAATCCACGTCCAGCGTGCCGTCGCTGTTGTCAAAGTACAGCGATACCTCTGCCGCCCCTTGGGGACGCCGCGTTTCCGTGCCGGCAAAAATGACGTCTTCCGCCTTTTGTCCGCGGAGCTGGCGCACGTTTTGCTCGCCCATGACCCAGCGAACAGCGTCGGAAATATTGCTCTTGCCGCTTCCGTTCGGCCCGACAATCGCCGTTATGCCTTTGTCAAACACCAGTGTCGTTTTATCTGCAAAGGATTTAAATCCCCGCAGCTCCATTTTCACTAATCGCAATGGACCGTTCCTCTTTCCTCGCGGCAATTTTCTTAAAACAATACAATAAGGTTATAATATATAATAGGAATGACCATCCCCAGCGTATAATCGGCCACTTTAAGCTTCGTCAGGCCCATCATGTTCAAGGCGATGGCCAGGATCATGACGTTGCCTACGGCGCTGAGCTCACGGATAACGTCTGGCGTCATGAGGGGCGACAGCAGGGAGGCCGCGGCGTACACAGCCAGCTCGTATATGATGATAACGACGCCTACCGGCACGGCGCCCGCTCCGTACAACGCTCCGAAAATAAAGGCCGATATGCCGTCAATGGTAGATTTCAAATATAAGAGCGTCGTATCTCCCAAAAGAGCCGCCTGAATAGGACCTAAAATAGCCATAGCTCCGACGACCTGCATGACCGACAAGGTGACGAAGGCCTCGACGAAATTCGAATCGCCGCCGGCTTTCATGCGGTTCCGCAGCCAAAGGCCAAAGGACTGCATCCGGTCTTCAATGGACAATATCGTCCCTACGGCCACGCCGATGGCGATGGACAACACCATGAGCAGTATGTTCTCCGTCTGAATCGCGCCCTGAATCGCCATGACGGCCAGGCACAGGCCGATAGCCGAAAAAACGGCCTTCGATACGTGCTCCGGCACACCCTTCTTCAATATGACGCCCAGCATGGCGCCCAAAGCGGTCGCTGCCCCGTTGATAATTACAGCAATCACAATATATCCCCCTTTTGCTGCTTCTGCAGCTCCTCTGTATGTATCTTTTGAATTCCTTCGCCTTGCGGCGCGCCTTGCAAAAAGATATACTTATTCATTATAACAAATTCTCTCCTGTTCGTGTAGTCTATTCTCTTCCTTCGCCGCGGTGGAGCGGCCAGCCCCTTCCGTTTCTCCGTTTACCCTAAATTTACAGTTCATTTCGTCTAAAATCTGCTCCTTTCCCTTGACTTGATAGATATTTATGATTATATTAGAATTTGGATTCGAAAGTCCGCTAAACTAAGAGGAAACGGAGAAGCGCCATGATTCAAGTATACAAACACAATAACGGCCACTTGGAAAATAATATTTCCCTGGTGTCTGCGGAAAAAGGCTCATGGATCGACGTCGTAAATCCCGATTCGGAAGACTTGCAGCTCGTATCGATGGTAACGGAAATCCCGACGGACGTGCTGAAGACCGCCCTGGATACGGAAGAACGTTCTCACGTAGAATTAGAAGACAATTACATCTTCGTCGTCATCAACATCCCGATTATTTTGGAAACGGACAGCTACGACACCTTGCCGCTGGGCATCTTTATCACGCCCGACTTCATCATCACCCTGTGCATCCAGGAAACGGAAGTCATGCGCGCATTCACGGAAAATAAATATCCTCTGTTCTATACCTTTAAAAAAACGCGTTTCTTGTTCCAGATCCTCTATCGCTCGGCTACGTTGTTCCTGAAGTACCTGATGCAGATCAACCACCGTACTGACGATATCGAGGACATTCTGCGTCATTCCATGCGAAACAAGGAATTCTTCCTCTTGCTGGAATTACAGAAATCACTGACCTACTTCACATCGGCCCTGCGGGGCAACGGCATCGTCATGGAGCGCCTCATGCGCCTGCGACGCAACACGTCCCTTCATCACCTGCTGAAGATGTACGAAGAAGACGAAGACCTGCTGGAAGACGTTATCATTGAAAATAAGCAGGCTATCGAAATGGTTGAAATGTACTCCAACATCCTCATGAGCATGTCCGATACATTTGCGTCGATTATTTCCAATAACCTGAACATCGTCATGAAATTTTTAGCATCTATTACGATCATCCTCGCTGTTCCGACAATTATCTTCAGTTTCTGGGGAATTAACGTCCCCCTGCCCTTTGCCGAAAATGCCATGGGATTTATATACGTCATTGCCATCGCCTTTTTCTGCGCCCTCTGCGCCGTCTTTATGCTGTGGCGAAAGGATTTATTCTGACAAACAATTGTATACTGCAAAAGCTGGCCTCGCCGCTGCCGAAACAGGCAGTCGGTGATGACCAGCTTTTTTGTGTTCAAAAGTAAATTATTGTCCTGCCGTCATGCTTTTAATCGGCTCAAAGCTGCGCCGATGAATAGGACAGGGACCGTACTGCCGTATGGCGTCGATGTGGCGCTGTGTCAAATAGCCTTTATGGACGGCAAAGCCGTACTGAGGATAAGCCTCGTCGTATTCCATCATAACCCGGTCCCTCGTCACCTTGGCGATAATCGAAGCCGCCGCAATAGACGCGCTCTGGCTGTCGCCGTGGACGACAGACTGATGCGGCACCGCCAGGTCCTTCAAGGGCATGGCATCAATGAGGACGGCTTCAGCCGGCACGGCAAGACCGGCCGCTGCTTCGTACATGCCCTGCATCGTAGCGTGGTAAATGTCGAGGGCGTCTATTTCCTGCTCCGACTTGGCAACGCACGACACGGCCACGGCTTCGGCCATGATTTTATCATACAATGCGTCCCGTTTCGCCGCCGACAGCTTTTTGCTGTCGTTTAATCCGGGACATTCCCAGTAAGGCGGCAATATGACGGCGGCTATCATGACCGGCCCGGCCACGGGGCCCCGTCCGGCCTCGTCGATGCCGGCGACGTGATATATGCCGTCGTTATAATAGGCCGTTTCCAGGGAATACATGTGCATGACCCGTTCCCGTTCGGCTTCTTCCTTCATCTTGCGGCGGATATAGGTGTCCGCCAATTTTTGCACGGAAAGGCGGCGGTCTTCCTTCATCGCCTGCAGCAGGGCCATGATGTCGGCAGGATTTTGTTCCAGCAGGGCTTTAATATCGGCAGTCTTTAACTGCCCGATGTCGATCATGATTCGCCGCCCCCAAACTCTTCGCCGCAGCGGTCCAGGGAAATCAGGCCGATTTTGCCTTCGCGGTATTCCTTCAAAATGAGCTTATATGTCTTCTCCATGTCGACGACGCCGCCTGCTACGATGCAGCCCCGCTTGCGTCCGATAGCTTCGATCGTTTCCAAGGGCGCGGCGCCCAGCGCATCCAGCTTAAATCGCGCCAGCAGCTCGTCGGCGTAAAACCGGCTCAATTCTTCAATGAGCTGGGTAATGACCGTTTCCATATCGAATACGGTGTCGGAAATGGCTCCCGTCGCGGCCAGCCGATAGGCGCTGACCTGATTTTCCAGCTTAGGCCACAATACGCCCGGCGTGTCGAGAAGGTCGAGCTGGTCGCCGATGTGAACCCACTGCTTGCCCTTCGTTTCGCCCGGCTTATCGGCCGTCTTGGCGGCGCTGCGCCGGGCCAGCTTGTTGATAAGCGTCGACTTGCCTACGTTGGGAATGCCGAGAATCATCGTCCGCACGGAACGGTTCTTCAGTCCCCGGGCCCGCCAATGAGCCAGCTTCGGTTCAGCCAGCTTACGTACCAGGGCGACGAGCTGCTTGACGCCCTTGCCGTCCTTGCTGTTCAAGGGCAGCACGATGCGTCCCTGCTTCTTATAATACAGCACCCATTCCTTTACCATCTCCGGATCGGCCAAGTCGGCCTTGTTCATGACGACGACCGACGGCTTCTGGCCGATGAGGCTGGCTATCATGGGGTTGGTACTGCTCATGGGAATGCGGGCGTCGACGAGTTCGATGACTACATCGATAACCTTTAGATTTGCTTCTATCAGCCGCCTGGCTTTCGCCATGTGGCCGGGATACCAGTTGATAATCATAACGTACCTCTCTTTTATCTGTGTTTCGTTTCTATTGTAGGAGATTCTGTTCCTGCCGTCAACTCGCAGCCAACGCCGAGATACACCTGCCTGCCCTGAAAGGGGGCTTCCTATTAAAACGCAAAAATAAATTCTGCCCGCGTCTGTTCTTCCGGATCAGCCATGCCGCCGGCCTTGGCTTCCGTAGCGAAGGACTGCATAACGCTGAACATGGCATTCTTAGCAAATACATAGTCGACGCCGACGCCCCACGACGTCAGGTTGTCCATCTGCGAGGCGAAGCGCCACGATGTCGTAAATCCGCCGAGCCAGGTGCCGTCTTCCGCGTCGATATATTCCGTCCAGATATCCCACGATTTCGGGATTGCCATGCTCGATTTCCCGTACATCAGGCGGCCGATGAACAAGTCGGCAGAGCCGTCGTCGTGCGTATACTGCGTATCATGGTTTAAGTTCGTACGTTCATACTGAGCCAATACATTCCATTTCGAGCCGATGTTGACGCTGGCATAGGCGCCCCACAGAGAATCGGCGTTGAAAGCCTTATTGGCTTCACCGCTTCCGGCAGCGTCAAAATCATTGTAATATACGCCGACAGCCGAATCGTTGTAAAAAAAGGCTTCGATCTCGCCGTAGCCGGTCTTTACGCCGTTGATGGAATCATCGCCTTGGACGCTGCCGGCCAGGATATTCCCCTTTTTAAATTTGCCGTAGCCCGCCGTAAGAGCAAAGGCATCCGTACGGTATTGCCCTTCAGCGCGGTCAAAAATATCGCTGTACGTGTATCCGTAGCTGCGCGGGCCGCCGATCTTATATATATCCGTCCGGCCGAGGCTCAGATAAAAGGAATCCGTCTCGTAGTCGACTTTGAGCGCATCGGCAAAGTCGTCGTTTGTGCCGCTGCTGACCGCGCCGTTTTCGCTAAAGCTCTGCCAGTCCGAGCTGATGCTTACGACGGCTTTCAGCCGTTCATCGAGCTGTGCCTGTCCGCGAAGGCGGATGCGGTAATCCCAGGAATTGTCGTTTTCCTTGCCGACGCGGCTGCCTGCAGAATTCTGATAGCGATAGCGGAAGCGGGCGTCGCCGCTGAACTTCACATTGCCGACTTTGTTCTCCAGGGCCGCAACGCGAAGGCCGAGGCGGTTCAGCTCTTCGGCGTATTCGTCGGCCAGCTTGTGAATCATGGCCCGCTGTTCTGCCGACGCCCTGTCCATATGAGCCATGGCCTTAGCGACCATTTCAGCCGCCTCATACCGCGTAATAGACCGATTTCCTTGAAAATAACTTCCGTCTACGCCCTGAATCACGCCGGCCTCGGCCAGCTCCGCCACAGCGCGGTAAGCCCAGCTGTCGGCGGGAACGTCGACAAAGGGATTTACTGCCCCGGCACTCGTCATGCCCATTGTCACGATACTGGCCGCCGCCATAGCGATTGTTTTCTTCATCATGTATAACCCTCATTTCAAACGTATAATTCATTCTGTCTCCATTCCGTACAGCCTTTTCAGCCGTCATAGGCCGGGCTGATTGTACGCCGCATGAAGACACACCGCTACCTATTTTGCCTGATATATCTGCTCTTGTCAACTATGAAATGAGAAGAAGTATAGCGAAACGTACCGTCTCCGCAATATGAAAAGGACATGCCCTGCACGGGCATGCCCTAATGTATATCCTATGCTATTATCCTTTGCGCGTAGCCGTCAGTTCCTGAATATGAGCGACGACTTCGTCGACCGGTTTCGCGCCGAGATCGCCTTTTGCTCTGTCGCGGAGGGACAAGGTATTCGTTTCGATTTCCTTGTCGCCGATGATAGCCATGTACGGAACCTTTTCCATCTGGGCCTTGCGGATCTTGTAGCCGATCTTTTCGTTGCTTTCGTCAACTTCTACGCGGATACCCAATTTCTTAAATTTCTTGCGAAGTTCCAAAGCGTAAGCCAAATGCTTGTCGGAAATGGGCAAGAACTTGATCTGTACCGGAGCGAGCCATACGGGGAATGCACCGGCATAGTTTTCAATAAGGATGCCCAAGAAGCGTTCAATGCTTCCAAAGCAGGTGCGGTGTACCATGACCGGACGATGCTTCTGGCCATCTTCGCCAACATAAGTCATATCGAAGCGTTCCGGCATGAGCATGTCAAGCTGAATCGTGCCGCATTGCCAAGTACGGCCAATGGAATCCTTAACGTGGAAGTCGAGTTTGGGACCGTAGAACGCGCCGTCGCCTTCGTTGACCTGGTACGGAATGTTTCTGTCTTCCAATACCTTGCGCAAGGTGCTCGTCGCTAATTCCCAAATTTCGTCGGAACCCATGGAGTCTTCCGGACGAGTAGACAATTCAACGCGGTATTCCAAACCAAATACGTTATAGGCTTTGTCGAACAAGTCGATAACGCCGGAAATTTCTTCTTCCATCTGGCTCGGCAGCATGAAAATGTGGGCATCGTCCTGCGTGAAGCAGCGAACACGGAACAAGCCATGGAGCGCGCCGTGGAGCTCATGGCGGTGAACCAGACCCAATTCAGCCATCCGCATGGGGAAATCGCGGTAGCTGTGAACATTGCTCTTATAAATGAGAATACCGCCGGGGCAATTCATCGGTTTAATCGCATACGGTTCGTCATCAATCGTCGTAAAATACATGTTGTCACGGTAATGATCCCAGTGACCGGATTGTTCCCACAGGTGGCGGCTCAGAATCGTCGGCGTGCTGATTTCATCGTATTCCGCTTCATCATGCAGTTCATACCAGAATTTAAGCAGCGTCTTACGGAGAACCATGCCTTTGGAATGGAAGAACGGGAAACCTGGGCCTTCTTCATGGAAGCTGAACAAGTCGAGCTGTTTGCCTAATTTGCGATGATCGCGCTTTTCGGCTTCAGCCAGCATGTGCAAATATGCGTCCAAATCATCTTTCTTTTCAAAAGCCGTACCGTAAATACGCTGGAGCATCTTGTT
This sequence comes from uncultured Megasphaera sp., assembly GCA_900554215.1. Classification (GTDB taxonomy): domain Bacteria; phylum Bacillota; class Negativicutes; order Veillonellales; family Megasphaeraceae; genus Megasphaera. The sequence continues at coordinate 8,082 of USGG01000022.1, read as the reverse complement.
GTGTTCGTCTCCGCGCCAGTACGCGCCGGCAACAGTCAGCAGCTTAAACGCTTTAACCCGGCCAGTCGTTTCACAGTGCGGACCTGCACACAAATCGACAAAATCGCCCTGCCGATACAGGGAAATCTGTTCGCCTTCCGGCAGTTCTTCAATTAATTCTACTTTATAGTCTTGGCCGGCATCTTTAAATAGTTTCAGCGCTTCGTCTCGAGATACGACTTCTTTATTCAGGACAAGATTTTCCTTGACGATTTTTTCCATTTCCGCTTCGATAGCGGCAAAATCTTCCTGAGTAAAGCGATGTTCTGTATCGAAATCATAGTAAAAACCGTTTTCGATAGATGGCCCGATGGCAAACTTGACATCTTTGAACAAGCGCTGAACAGCCTGAGCCATAATATGAGATGCCGTATGGCGGAGCGTGTCCTTTCCTTCCTGGGCATCAAAAGTCAGGAATTCAACAGTAGAGCCATCTGCGATAGTTTCCCGCAAATCCGTTACGTTTCCATTGACTTTTGCTACCAATACTTTTTTAGCCAAGCTGTTGCTCAGCTCTTTTGCGGCATCATACAAGGAAATGCCGTCGGCAAATACTTTTTTACTGCCGTCTTTCAACACTAATTCTGCCATAATACATCCTCCTTAATAAAAAAAGCTCCCGTCCTCAAGGGACGAGAGCATGCTCACGTGGTTCCACCCTAGTTCATCGGAAAAAACACCGATGTACTCAAACGCTATAACGTGGCGACCGAACCGCCGTACTGTTAATTCCGGCGACTAGCTCCAAGGGGGTAACATTTTCCCGCTTTAAGGGCACTCACACCAACTATGCCCCTCTCTGATAAAGCCGCTGAAAATATCATGTCCTTTTCAAAGCTTGTTGCATATTTCTATGTATGCGTAAATTATACGACGTACAGTGTACCTTGTCAAGAAACTTTAGTCTTTTTTTACTTCAAACTGACAAATTAAAAGAATTTCCCTATAGAAAAAGGACTGTCCGAAGACAGTCCTTTTTTAGGCATATGGAAACTTGGGTATTATGCCAAGCCTTTAGCTTTTTTAATAGCTGCTGTAAGTTTGGGAACTACTTCGAAAGCATCGCCAACGATACCATAGTCGCAAACTTTGAAGATCGGAGCATCTTCGTCTTTATTGATAGCGATGATGCAGTCAGAACCCGTCATGCCTGCCAAGTGCTGAATAGCACCGGAAATAGCGCAAGCGATGTAGAGTTTCGGGCCAACAGTTTTGCCTGTCTGGCCAACCTGATGGAGAGCGTCAATCCAGCCAGCATCAACAGCTGCACGGGATGCGCCGACAGCGCCGCCCAATACGTCTGCTAATTCTTTCAGGATACCGCCGTCAACAAACGGTTCAGCGCCGTTCATGCCGCGGCCGCCGGCAACGATAACGTCAGCTTCTTCAATTTTAACGCCTTCGCCGCCCATTTTAATGAGTTCAACGAATTTCGTCATGAAGTCAGCGTCGGAAAGTTTAGCTTCCATTTCGATAACTTCGCCTGTAGCGTTCGGATCAGCTTCCGGTTTTTTGAATACGTTCGGACGAACAGTACCCATCTGCGGACGGTTATCCGGGCAAATGATTTCAGCCATGATGTTGCCGCCCAAAGCAGGACGAGTCCAAACGATCGTCTTGCCGTCTTCGTCAACGGAAAGACCCGTGCAGTCAGCCGTCAAGCCTGTTTTCAGGGAGTTAGCGACACGGGGGCCGAGATCGCGGCCGATATTCGTAGCGCCTACGAGGAATACGTTCGGTTTAACTTCATGGAAGAAGTCGCACAGAACTTTAGAATATGCCGTTGTGTTGTAGTTAGCCAATCTTTCATCGTCATATACATATACTTTGTGAGCGCCATGAGCGATGAGTTCCTGTGCTAACGGTTTTACGTTATAACCAATCAGTACCGCACCTACTTCGTCACCGATGCCGTCAGCCAATTTACGGCCCTGGCCCAACAGTTCGAAAGATACGTTACGTAATTTGCCTTCGAATTGTTCAGCGATTACATATACGCCTTTGTATTCTGCTAAATCCATTTTCACTGTTCCTCCTTAGAAATTAGATGATTTTGTTTTCAGTCAATTTAGCCATCAACTGATCTACTGCTACCTGGGCGTCTTCTTCGTTAATAACGAGACCCTGTGTTCTCTGAGGCGGTGTGAAAATCTTACGAACTTTTGTCGGAGAACCGCTCAAACCAATCTGAGCTTCGTCAGCGTTGATGTCGGCAGCAGACAATTCAGGAATTTCACGACGTTTTGCTTTCATCGTACCACGGATGGTCGGGAAACGCGGTTCGTTCAATTCTTTAACGGCTGTGATCAAAACGGGGAACTGAGCTTCCGTTACGATGTAGCCTTCTTCGTTCTGCTGTTTAACCGTTACAGTCGTGCCTTCAACTTTGATTGCGGCAGCATATGTAATCTGAGGAATGCCGAGTTCGCAAGCGATCTGCGGGCCAACCTGAGCCGTGTCGCCGTCGATAGCCTGTTTGCCGCAAAGGATGATATCGAACTGTTCGATACCTTTGAGTTCAGCAACTTTTTTAACAGCCTGAGCCAGGCAATAACCTGTAGCCAATGTATCAGAGCCGCCAACTTTGCGGTCTGTCAGGAGATAAGCGTCGTCAGCGCCCATTGCCAGAGCTTCGCGCAATACGTCTTTTGCCTGCGGGGGACCCATGGAAAGGACAGTTACCTTTGCACCCTGATTGTCCTTCAACTGCAAAGCTGCTTCCAAAGCGTTCTGGTCAAAGGGGTTGAAAATGTTAGGAACACCAGCACGAATGACGGTATGTTTTACGGGGTCAATCTTAACTTCTGCTGTGTCCGGAACTTGTTTGACACATACCAATATTTCCATTTACGTTTGCCTCCTAAAAAAAGTATCTTTTTATTCAACAGGCTTGGTCTTTTCAGACCAAGCCCGTATCCTAAACCTTAAAAATTGCTTACCGCAACAAAGCGCCGGATGTTACCATCAGCTGAACTTCGTTGGTGCCTTCGTAGATCTGAGTGATCTTAGCGTCACGCATATGACGAGCAACCGGATATTCTTCGCTGTAGCCATAGCCGCCGAAGATCTGAACAGCTTCAACGGAAACTTCCATAGCTACGTCGGAAGCGAATCTCTTAGCGATAGCAGCGTCAACCGTGAACGGCTGGCCTTCGTGTTTCAAGAAAGCAGCTTTGTAAACGAGGTTACGAGCAGCTTCGATCTTCATCTTCATGTCAGCCAGTTTGAAGGAAACGGACTGGAATTTGCAAAGCGGTTTGCCGAACTGAACACGCTGTTTGGAGTATTCAACTGCATCGTTCAAAGCAGCTTCTGCAATGCCGAGAGCCTGAGCAGCAACGCCGATACGGCCGCCGTCCAAGGTCATCATAGCAACTTTGAAGCCTTTGCCTTCGCCGCCGAGGAGGTTTTCTTTCGGAACTTTTACGTTCTGGAATACTAATTCCATCGTCTGGGAAGTATGGATGCCCAATTTGTCTTCTTTCTTACCGAATGTGAAGCCGTCCCAGCCTTTTTCTACGATGAAGGCGCTGATGCCCTTCGTGCCCTGGGATTTATCGGTCATAGCGAATACGATGTAAACGTCAGCTTCGCCGGCATTCGTGATGAATACTTTGGAGCCATTCAGGATGTAGTCGCCGTTTTCGTCTTTCGTAGCAACGGTCTGCTGGCCGGAAGCATCAGTACCAGCGTTCGGTTCTGTCAAGCCGAATGCGCCGAGTTTCGTGCCTTCGATCAAGCCGGGCAGGTATTTTTCTTTCTGTTCTTCCGTACCAAACTGCCAAATCGGGTTGATGCAGAGGGATACATGAGCGGACAAGGTGATGGACATACCAGCATCGTATTTAGCCAATTCTTCAACGGCCAGGATGTAGCTCAATACGTCGCATTCAGCGCCGCCGTATTTTTCTTCGAAATAAGCACCAGCCAAGCCGAGGCCGAGCATTTCGTCAACGAGAGCACGATCGAAAATGCCCTGATGGTCGCGTTCCGTAATCGTCGGGGCCAATTTCTTTTCGCCAAAGTCTTTAGCCAATTTTACAAATTCCTGTTGTACTTCTGTCAAGTTAAAATTCATGATACTTCCACTCTCCTTAAATAATAGTGTGAATAGTGAAACGTTCCCGTGCAGTGCATACTGTTTGGGGCACATATACACAACCTTTAAGTGCTTACACCTGAATTGTACAACTTTTCACATGTTAAATCAATAGCAAATCCCGCCTAAGGCAGAATATAGCTATGCCTTTTTGTAATTATTAACTTTTAATCAGACTTTTTCGGACTACCTGTGAAAATGTGTAAAAAACACCTTGACAAATGCCGAAATGGTTCAACTGTGAAATAGGTATACCGTTCTTCGTTCTGTCCCCCTGCAGCACAGAAGTACCCTGCAGAGATGAATTTGTTCCACCTTTAACATTACGTATAGCAAATTATGCTTGATACAAAAATTAAGGAAAGCTACATGTTTATTATATCACGAATCCCCCTGAAGTTGTCAAGAATCTGGGCCGTAATCCCCCATATTTTGTATTCTTTATATGCATAGAAGATCACATTATAAGTACTTCGTTTTTTCCATCCCACTTGGTTCGATACGGGCAATCCCGCCGGAAATCCCGGCCCCGGCCGCGTTGCCAGTTCGACCTGGGCGATTTCCGGCTCATGGGCAGCAAACCAGTCCAAAGGCACGGTAAAGATATGGTCTATTTCTCCTCTGCTGATGACGAAATCCGTCGTGTCGATATACGCCGCAAAGGGATATATCTTTACGCCGACAGGAGACTCGACGTAATCCAGAGGCCCCCAGACGTGAATATGAGAAGGGCTGACGCCTAATTCCTCCTGCGTTTCCCTCAGGGCCGCCTCCAACGGGCTGCTGTCGCTTTTTTCTATGACGCCGCCGGGAAAACAAATATCACCGGGCTGCCAGCTCAACTTGCTGCTCCGCACCTCAAAGACTACATGCTCTTCACCGTCAATGCGTACAACAGGTACCAGTACAGCGCAAAGCACTGTATTCATGCAGGGATTCTGCCGGACAATTCTTTCCGGCCAGGGCTTGAACTCATCCATGACCTTCCTCCTCATTGCAAAAAAAGAGGATGCCGTTCAGACATCCTCCTCTATACTTCATATATTGCCGCCTTTATTTTACGACGATATTGATGATTTTTTTAGGTACAACGATAAATTTAACGATTGTCTTGCCGTCAGTGAAATCCTTGACACGCGGCATAGACAATACCTTTTCCCTTAATTCATCCTGACCGATTTCAACGGGAACAGTGATGCGTTCGCGTACCTTGCCGTTAATCTGGACAGGCAGTTCGATTTCATCGACGACCAAAGCGCCAGCATCTACTTCCGGCCAATCCTGTTCGTGAACACTGCCTTCAAAGCCGGCAATCTGCCACAATTCTTCTGTAATGTGCGGCGTAAAGGGAGCCAGGAGCTTTAAGAGATTGGTGTTGACCTCTAAGGCAACGTCGCTGCGGATAGATGTATTGGCGCCGACATAGGCATACATGGCATTTACCAGCTCCATAATTGAGCTGACAGCCGTATTCAGCGCATAGTCGCCGTCTACGCCTTTGACGTCTTCCGTCACCTTGGCGATGGTTTTATGTTCCTGCAGGCGAAGCGCTTTTTCTGCCTCTGTCAAATCGCGGCCTGTTTCGCCGGCCTTTGCCAGTTCAATATACTGATGGACGATACGCCATACGCGGTTGAGGAAACGGTACGAGCCTTCTACGCCCTGGTCAGACCATTCGAGATCCCGTTCCGGCGGAGCAGCAAACAGTATAAACAACCTACCCGTATCGGCGCCGTATTTAGCGAGAATTTCTTCCGGCGATACGACGTTGCCTTTAGATTTAGACATCTTGCTGCCATCCATGAGAACCATGCCCTGTGTCAGCAGCCGTTCAAACGGTTCTACGTTGTCGACAAGGCCGGCGTCGTGGAATACTTTCATGAAGAAGCGGGAGTACATTAAGTGGAGAATCGCATGTTCGATGCCGCCAATATACTGGTCTACGTTCATCCAGTGGTTGGCCTTCTTCGGATCCCAAGCCTGTTCGTCATTGCGGGCATCGGCATACCGCAGGAAATACCAGGACGAGCACACGAAAGTATCCATCGTATCCGTTTCTCTCGTCGCCGGACCGCCGCACTTCGGACATGTGCAGTGAACGAACTCTTCACTCGTAGCCAACGGAGATACGGCTCCCGCCGTAAATTGGACGTCTGTCGGCAATTTGACCGGCAGCTGATCTTCCGGTACGAGCTGTTCGCCGCATTTCGGGCAGTAAATGATCGGAATCGGCGCGCCCCAATACCGCTGACGGGAAATAAGCCAGTCGCGGAGCTTGAAGTTGACCGTTCCCTTGCCGAGGTTATGATCGACAAGCCATTTTGTAATAGCCTTACGGCCTTCTTCATCGGTCAATCCGTCGAATTCGCCGGAGTTAACCAGAATGCCCGGGTCATGATACGCCCCTTCCATGGTATCCAAATCGAGGCTCATGTCTTTATTCTGGACGACTAAGCGAATAGGCAGATTGAATTTTTTAGCAAATTCCCAGTCGCGCTGGTCGTGGCCCGGAACACCCATGACGGCGCCCGTACCATAATCTACCAAGACGTAGTTTGCAATCCAAATAGGTACTTTTTCGTTATTGAAAGGATTGACTGCATATGCACCGGTGAACATGCCTTCTTTTTCAGCGTCGTTTGACGTCCGCTCAATATCGTTCATATTCTTCATGCGCGTAATAAAAGCACGAAGTTCCGCTTCGTTTTCCCGTCCCTTGATGAGTTCTTCCACATAGGGATGTTCCGGAGCTAATACGATATAAGTTACGCCGAAAACCGTATCGACGCGGGTAGAGAACATGGGAATGGACTTGCCGATTTCAGGGATTTCAAACGAAAATTCTGCCCCTTCGCTGCGGCCAATCCAGTTTTTCTGCATCGTCTTGACCCGTTCCGGCCATCCGGGAAGGAGCTTTAAGTCGTCGAGAAGGCGATCGGCATAATCGGTAATTTTAAAGAACCACTGCTTCAAGTCCTTTTTGACAACAGGCGAGTCACAGCGCCAGCACAAGCCGTCGATAACCTGTTCATTGGCCAATACGGTATTGCATTTTTCGCACCAGTTTACCTTGGCTTCCTTGCGGTATGCCAGGCCGCGCTTGTACAGCAGTTCAAAAATCCACTGCGTCCACTTGTAATATTTTTCATGGCAGGTAGCCACTTCACGATCCCAGTCATAGGAAAGGCCGAGAGCTTTCTGCTGACGCGTCATGTTTTCAATATTGCTGAACGTCCAGTCTGCCGGCGGCGTGCCGTGTTTGATTGCCGCATTTTCAGCAGGCATGCCGAAGGCGTCGTAGCCCATAGGATGCAGAACGTTGTAGCCGTTCATGCGGCGGTAGCGGGCAATGACGTCGCCGATCGTGTAGTTTCGGACATGACCCATGTGGAGGTTGCCCGAAGGATACGGAAACATTTCCAGTACATAATACGGCGGCTTGCCGTTATCGTCTGGACAACGGTCGGTTTTGTCTTCCAGCCATTTATGCTGCCATTTCTTTTCTATTTCTTGGGGAATATATTTTTCCAATTACTTATGCCTCCTATCGCTGCGTACAGTGGGCGGTGCCGCGCTGTTGCAAGGTCTTCTTCTTATTATAGTGTTCCCATACCGTCAAGTCAATTCTTGCGGAGCAAAACTCTGCCAAAAATGGGGTGCTTCAAAGCCTTTTCGCCAAAAACTTGCACCGCCGAGGTTGTATTTCGTAATTAATTTAGCTTTTTCTGTCAAGGACTTTTCATCTTCAAACCATACCTGAACCCGCCCCGTCGTCAGAGGAAGATCCATATAATACAGGCGCAGTTCGTCATTCCACGTAACATAGTCCGCATATTTTTCAAGCAGCAGCCCGCTGGCCGACATAGGCAGAGTCCGCACTAACAGCACAGGCTTTTTCGGCTTAATCAATCTGATACCCCTTTCCCCAGATCGTCCGGATGAGG
>USGG01000021.1 GCA_900554215.1 uncultured Megasphaera sp. | reverse complement strand
AGAGCCAGGCAGACATTCAGACGACGCTGCACAATACAGCCGAGATTACGACGAAGGTCAACAATATCCTCGGCGGCAGCGGCGACGTGAAGTTTGAAGGAGAAGCGGGCTTCCTGTATAATGATACGCAAAGTGAAAGCGGGGCCCATGCAAATTTTAGGGTGTACCGGAACAATTCCTTCGCTTTGGTCGGAGCTGAAAGTATTGGCAACGGTACGAATCTCAACTTGCAGTTTGGACGCCGCAGTTCCTGGTTTGACAGCCGCTTTGGCCTGATCAACGGCGATTTGGGCGTCGGCGTCGATTTATTCGCCGACGGGCCGTTCCGCCTGAGCCTGGAGGGGTACGACCCCAACGACTGGCGGTACCGCGTGAAGGCCCAGTACCGCATCTTGCCGGATATTTATTTATTCGGCCAGTTTACCCGCCCCATGGACAGGAGCGACGGCGGCAATTATTACGGCATCAACTACGCGTTTTAGCATATTTCCAGTTTTACGATAAAAGATAGAAACTTAATTGACGGGGGTACCCAAGATGAATAAGAATTTGTACAGAAAGATAATCATCGCCATGATGGTAACGACTTTGGGAGGCGCGTCGGCCTTTGCGGAAGACGCCGCCCAGGCATCGGCTGAATCGGCGCCGAAGGCGCCGGTAAGCGTCGCGAAAGTGCGTCCTGTCGACGTGACGCCGGCTCTGCGGGAAGAATTGGCCCGCCAGATCGCGGCGGAATCGGAAAAGAAAGCGCAGAAGCGCGCCGCTAAAAAAGAGCAGGACCCGGTTATCGTCATCGGCCGGGTAGCTCCGGATCAGGCCGTCGAGCTGACGCTGCCCAAGACCGTGCAGATGGCTTTGGATTATAACCGCGATATTAAGGTCGCCCATTATGACCTGAAGAGTGCCGAATACTACATCGACGAAGCGAAGGCCGGCAAAATGCCTCAGTTCAACTACACCTTCGATGCGACGCGCCGCGAAAACAGCGGCAGTTCGGGCATAAATAACCGGGACAGCATTACCAATTCCTTCGGTCACGGCCTGAGCGTCAATATTCCTCTCTATACGGGCGGCCGCGTAGAAGGGCAGATTGCCGTGGCTAAGCTGGGCAAGACCAGCGCCCAGGAAGAAATCCTGCGGGTAGAACAGGCGACAAAGCTTTCGGCCGTTCAGGGCTATTTCGGCCTGCTGGCATATGAAGAACTGCGCGACGTATACCATGAAGCGGTAACGAATATGCAGGGCCACGTCGACAACGTCACGGCTCAGTATAATGTCGGCACCGTCGCCAAGCTCGACGTCCTCACATCGAATGTTTCTCTGGCTGACGCCAAGACGAACGCCGTCACGGCGGACAACAACGTCGCCGTTGCCGAAGCGAATTTGAACAACATCCTCGGCTTGCCGCTGCAGACGAAGCTGGAGCTCATAGACCACCATCTTCCCTTCGAATCGTACGATATTTCCCTTCAGGAAGCCCTGGACTACGCCATGAAGTATCGGCCGGAAGTCCTGCAGGCTGCCCTGAGCGTCCGTCAGGCTGAAGAAAATATCGGCATCGCCAACGCCGGCAACATGCCGACCGTATCTGTCGGTGCCGGCAATGACTGGAGCGATGAAGACTTCCCTGGTTCGGGAAACAGTGCATGGCGCGTAACAGGCGGCATTACGTTCAGCTTCTATGACGGCGGCGCGACGAATGCCAAGGTAAAACAGGCTAAGCAAGCCCTGCTGGCTGCCCGTGAAACGGAGCAGCAGACCCGCGAAGCCGTTCAGCTGGCCGTTAAGCAGGCCTACCTGAACATCCGCAGCGCCGCGCAGCGCGTAGAAGCCAGCCAGTCTGCCGTCGCTGAAGCCGAAGAAAGCTTCAAGATTGCCCGCGTTCGCTATCAGGCCGGCGTCGGCATCAACCTGGACGTTCTCGACGCGCAGTTGAACCTGAATCAGGCGCAGACGAACTACATTCAGGCGCTGTACGACTATAACGTCGGCATTGCCCAGCTGGAACAGGCGATGGGCGTAGACGTTCGGTCCGGCGTCGTCATCCCGTCCATGACGGAATAAATTACATACAGGTGTATCGCAAGGTCATAAGCGCTGTCTATCGGGACGGCGGCTTATGACCTTCTTTTGCAATAGTAAGCGGCCGGCGGCGTGTCACAAGTTTTAAACAATTTTTGAAGGACGCCATATATTTCTTGATTTTATGTACCGGCCTAGGTAGAATAAAAAGAGATTCACACACTTTTGGTTTTTATATGTAAATGCGGGAGACTCGGCGTGAAGAAAAAATGGATAGCCGGCTGCGCGGCGTCGGCCTTTTTTCTGTCGGCCACGGCGGCTTTTTGGATGGAAAAACCGGCTTTAACGCAGCAGCTGAGCGAAATCGTAACGACAACAGCAAATAGCAAGCTAAACGGAACCTTATCCTTCGCGTCGATGGATATTTCCCTGACGGGGAAGGTGACCATATCCCGGCCGGTTATCCGCGATGCGAAGGGGCGGATCGTGCTGGAAAGCGAAGATATTGACGTGTATGTCAATCCCATCAAAATACTGCCTTCTTTATGGGACGGGAACGTATTGGCGTCGCTGGATACGGTAGCCGTCGACAAGCCTGTAGTGCATCTCTGGGAAAATGAAGACGGCTCGTGGAATGCCGCGGCCCTTATTAAACCGAGCGATACGGAAAGAGGCGCAGATTTTTACGGCGTCGTGCGCCTGAATGACGGCGTCGTGCGCGTGCTGCTGCCCGATGGAAGCGGCAGGACGCTGACTTTGGAAGACGTAGACGGCTCCGTGTCCTTTGCCGAATACCCCAAGGCCATCGCCTTGACGGCCGATGCATCGCTGGATGGCCAAGATCTGACTCTTTCGGGAACGTATACGTCGGCGCGGCAATATGACATGACGATACAGGCCGAACGCATCGACGCGTCGTATGCGTCTCCCTTTATTCCTGAGGACGTAGACGTGACGATTCTCGGCGGCGCCGCAGAGAATGTGAAGGCGCGGGTAGCCGACGGCAAAGACGGCCTCTTCGTATCGGGGCAGGCCGACATTGCAGACGGCGCAGCCGCGGCGTACGGCCTCAGCGTAGACGGGCTTACGGGCCATGTTTCCCTGGGGACGAACGATGTGCTGCTGAAAGATGTATCGGGGGCGATCAACGGCCAGGAATTTCGTGCTGACGGTATTGTGAAGACCAACGGTGCGTCTCCTGTATTCAATATAGACGTCGATGTGCCGGGAGCGGCACTGGACGCTTTTTCAGAATTTATACCGGCTCCCGTTTCCGGTACGGTCGGATTTAAGGGGACATTGTGGGGAACAGCTGACGACGTAAGCGGCAAGGGCAAGCTCAAGGCTTCGAATGTTACGTACGACGGCTGGCTCCTAGACGACGGCGCGGCGGATATTTCCTATGCAGACCACGTGGCGCAGATAGAAAATCTAACAGCCCATGCTGCCGGAGGCGAGCTTACGGGTCGAGGTGCCTATCATGCCGATACGGGTAATTTTACTGCCGAGGCGAAGGCTGCGTCTGTCGACTTGTCGCAGATTCCTGCGGTGCCCCTTTCCGTATTGGGGTCTGTTTCGGCGGAAGTACAGGCGGCCGGTAATCTCCAGAGCGGCGCTGTACAGGCCTTGGGCCGGGCGGAAGCATACGGTCTTTCGTACGACGGCATAGAATCGGATCGCAGCTCTGTCGATTTTTCCTATACGGACGGAGTCATAACCCTGTCGAATTTGGATATGGCTGTCGGCGGCGGCACGATTCGGGGCGGCGGTACCTATGATGTGCATACGGGCGCGCCGAACATTGCCTTTACGGCGGAAAACGTGTCCCTCGACGTGCTGAGCTCCGTCGCTTCTGTACCCATGAGCGGATCTGTGTCGGCGGTAGGCCATGTATACGGCCCCGGCCTGCAGTGGGATGTATCTGTCAGCGGGCGGAACGGCTCGATTCAGCATCTGCCCTTTGATTCTATCGACGGGACTCTTCGCGGCGTCGGCCGTCAAATTGAAATCCCCGCCGCGTACTGGCGGTATAAGGACGGCGTTCATACGCTGTCGGGAACAATAGATTTAGATACGAGAGCCGTCAGCGGGACGATGACTACGGAGCACATGCGCCTGGAAAAACTCCTGCCGGCTATTGGCCAGGGCGATTTGCCCATGACGGGCTGGGCGGATAATACCGTGTCAATTCGCGGAACCATAGACGACCCGACGGCAGAAGGGACCTTCCATTTGACCAGCGGTTCCTATGCCGGGTACTTATATAAAAATATCAGTGCTGATTATCGTCTGGATCACGGCGTCCTTTATATTTCGAACGGCGATATTTCGTCATACAACGCGTCCGTCTCCATACAGGGCTCTGTCGGCCAGTCCTTGAACCTGGATATTGAAGGGAAGGAACTGGATATATCCCGCATGATGCCGCGCAGCCGCCTGCCGCGGAGCGGCGTGTTCAATGTCAGCGCCCATATTGGCGGCACGCCGGACAATCCGACGGCCGGAGGCTCTCTGCGGGCCGATACGCTTGCGATCAACGGCATGGAGCTGACGAACGTACGCGGCGATTTTGCCTATTATGACAAGCTGGTGCGTCTGACAGATCTGCACTTTGACCAAAGCGGCGGCTCCTACGATGCGGACCTGCTGTATCGGACAGGAGACGGCTGGATGCGCGGTCAGGCCAGCGTCATCAACGGTGACATTGCCAGCATGCTGAAGCTGGCCGCCGTGCCCGTGCAGGACATAGAAGGCCATATAAACGGCCAAATTGATTTGGAAGGCACGTCGTCTGATCCGAAAGCGTCTATTACAGGGCAGATTACGGACGCGTCGCTGGCCGGACAAGCTGTCGAGCCGGCGGATATAGATATTCGCCTGGAAAAGGGAACGGTACAGGTCAATAAACTGGCTCTGAAGACTGGCGACAGCCTGTTGGCTGCGAAGGGGACCTATGCCTTCCACGGCCCCGTCGATATGCAGGTGGCGGCCCGCAATTTCCCGTCCCGCGTCTTGCTGGATATTTTGGGACAGACTGACGTAGACGTCGATACGCCCATTGATTTTGCCGCGGCCCTGGGCGGTACGGGCGACGATTTGGAAGCCGACGTGTCGGCACAGCTGAACGGCGGCGCTATTAACGGCGTATCCTTCACCAACGGCTTTGCCTTATTGAACATCCGTGATGGAAATATACATATCGATCAGGCCTATTTAGCCCGCGATCCTTATAAAGTGGCGGCCTACGGCGACGTGCCTGTCAGCGCGCTTCACGGGGGGCGCGGAGCCGATGAACGTGACGCTCAAGCTCGACAACACGGGGCTGGATATTTTAGCAGTCCTAACGCCTGCCGTCGAATCGGCTCAGGGCGGCGTCGAAGGGTCTCTGCAGCTGGGAGGCACGCTGGCAGAGCCTCAGATACACGGCAGCGTGAGCGTGCAGGACGGTTCCATCCAGTTCAGCGATGTCGCCTATCCGTTGGAACACATTACGGGCAATATCGTATTTGGCGGCCAGAACGTCTCTGTAACCGCCTCGGCGACGATGGACAAAAAAGGAGCCAAGGATCCGGGCAGTGTTTTCGTCCAAGGGCAGGCCGCCTGGGACGGCTGGCAGTTGACAAAGTATGAAGGCAATCTGTTTTTGAATCAACTGGCCTTGGACTGCGATTATTTTAAGGGGCCGCTGAACGGGACCTTTACCTTAGGCGAAGGCCAGCGAGGTCCTAAGCTGAGCGGTTCTATCGATATAGCGAACACGACGCTGGATATACCCCTGAGCTTTTCCGATAGTTCCAGCGCTCCGGAGCTGGAATTGGACGTTTCTGTAAACTTAGGGGACAAAGTAAGGTTGTATAATCCGGCATTATATGATTTAATGGTACATGGCTCTGCTCGTTTCAGAGGGTCGACGACGTGGCCCGTGCCGTCGGGCCGGTTCGAAGCGTCGCGCGGGACAGTCTATTATTTGAATACGACGTTCCGCCTGTCCAAAGCCCGGGCTGACTTCAATCAGTTCGGCTCGTTCCTGCCGTCTGTCGACATCGAAGGGAACACGCGCGTCGGCCAGTACGGCGTCTTGCTGACGCTCCGCGGCCCCGTGGAAAATATGGACCTGGTGCTGCGGTCGGACCCGCCGCTTACGAAGCAGCAGATCATTTCCTTGATTACGCTGCGCAACAGCAGCAGTAAGCAGCAGAGCTCCCTGAACAGCGAGGACATGAGTAACCTCGTCGGGTCAGGCATCCGCATGACCCTGAACAGCCTGGGCATTACGCAGGAGCTGGAAAAAGCGCTGTATCTGGATATGCTGACCGTTACCAACGGGTCTTTGGATTTCAGCGACAAGCACAGCGATGTAAGCAACAACTATTACAACATTGAGATGGGCAAATATCTGTTTGATAACTTCATGCTTACGGCAGCTTTCGGGTTAAATCACGACGACAACCGCTTCGGAGCCCAGTATGATTTGGGAAGCCGGTTCAGCGTCAACGCCTGGAAGTCCGATGACGACGGTTTTGTCGGCGGCATGTACCGCTATTCATTCTATTAGGAACAGGAGGGGACAGCGTGCTGGAACGATATTTGGAAGAATTAAAGCGCATCTCCCTCCTGACGCCGGAGGAAGAGCGGGTCTTATGGAAGGCGTACAAGGACGACGGCGATATGGCCAGCCGCAGAAAGCTCATCGAGCAATATCAGCCTCTCGTATTCAAGGAGGCGATGCGCTGGCACATCCGGGCGGATTTGCTGCCCGACGCCGTACAGGAAGGGACGGTTGGCCTCATAGAAGCCGTCGAGCACTTTGACTACCGGCGCAACGTGGCCTTTCCCCTGTTTGCCGTACACCGCATTCGGGGAGAGATCGTAGACTACCTGAATAAGGAAGGCGCCATGGCGTCCTTGTCTATTGACGAGCCCGATGAAAACGGACTGACGCTGCGGGAAATGCTTCCCGATGAAGAGATAGATATTGCGGAGCAGACGGGACGCCGCTTGTTGTTTGAACACGTAGCCAAGACGCTGCAGCGTCTGCCGCAGAAGGAGCAGGCTGTCCTTGAGGGCGTGTATTTGCAGGATAAGCAGCAGAAATATTTGGCCCGCGACATGGATGTGAGCCTGCCCTATGTCTACCGCCTGCAGAAAAGAGGCATTCGCCGCGTCCGCGGCATGCTCAGTCAGTTTATTCACGACTGCAAAAAAAAGTAACCGAGGTGTTTTTTGTAGAAAACTAAAGATTTATCGAGTATTTTTCATATAATATAGAAATTTCGTTGATTTTTTTCTGTTACAAACGAAGCCCTATGACAGGATACTATAGGTATGTTCAGAAAGGAGTCAGCAGTATATGGGAAAATCAGGCAATAATATAGCTGAACATGTCCGGTCGGCCAAGATGTGGCTGGAAAAAGCAGAGCAGTCCTTTGACCGCCAGTCTGAAATCCAGGGAGAACTGAATCTCATGCTGGCGGAGGCAGAGATGAAAAATCTGCGGAAACGCCATGGCTTGAAGATGCGGGCTAAACTTCGCGTTGCAGCAGCTATGGGGATTGCCGTCATGGCCGCCGGATTGTGGTATGCTGCAACCAGGGAAAGTCCTGCGACGGCGCTGCCGGTACGGGACGCCGTACCGGCAGTGCAGCAGTCTCCTGAGAGATTGCCGGCTGCACCGGCCAAGGCGGCGCAGCCTGAACCATATGCAGAACGGCAGACTCAGGCAGAGCCTGCCGCCACGGCGAGGCCGACAGCCTCGCATGAACAACGCGATGACGCAGCGGCGCCTGCTTCGGCATCAGAAGCTGCCGCGCCGATTCAACGCAGCGCGCCTGCGCCGAAAGAGGTGCTGACAGACGCGCAGATACAGCAGGCCGTACGAGATGCGCGCCATAGCCTGCGCGGTACGGACGTAAAGAATAAATAAATGGAGGTTTTGTATGAATACGCGGAAGAAGAAGCTTCTTGTCTTGATGATGACCAGCGCAATGATGACCTGCCCGGTATGGGCAAGCGACGAAACGGCGGCACAGCCGGCCCCGGCTGCCGGCGCGACGGGATACGAACCGGTAGGCAAGGACGTCGTCGCCGCCGATATCGTTTCGGCGGCAGGAATGTCGGGTACTGAAAAGATGGCCGTCAACGCGACGATAACGGCGCGGGCCGATAAGGCGACGCAGGATACGATGGCGGCGGCCCAATCGGGGCTGACTGGGTATGAAACGGAGGAAGAGCTGGCAGCAATTGCTGAAGGCAAGACGCCGGAAGAAATTCATAAGGCCGCCGAAGCTTCTTCCCAGGAAAGTGCTGCTCCTGTTGCTGTTCCAGGTACTGGATATGAAGCTGCGCCTCAGGCAGCGGAAACAGCGGTTTCTGCTGAAACGGCTCCGGCTGCAGCATCTGACGCTGCATCTCAGCCTGCAGCAGCTCCGGCTGCGCCTGCTCCCAAACTGCCGGGCACGCCGGTACAGTTCCCGGCCAGAATCGGCGATTTCGTCGTAGATACCAGCGTTCCCAACTATCCTATGGCCGTCATTCCGCCGGAAGGCGGGGTCAACCTGCCCTACGGCAGCCTCGTATCGGACAGCGACGTCGCGCCGTACCTCAACAAGACGGCTACGTCCGTTACGGTCAGCCCGGTGCCGGATGAAAAAATTGAAGAAAACATCCTTCCGCGATTGGCTATGCGCGTCGGCGACGCCGTCAATATGGCCTATATCCGCCATGACTTGAACGTCATCGGCTCGACGGGCATCTTTTCTACGGTGAAACCGTCCTTTACCAACGTACCCGAAGGGGTTATGCTGAATTACACCGTTCAGATGAATCCTGTTGTCAACGGCATAGAAATCACAGGGAATAAGTCTCTTTCGGACGGCGATATTAAAAAGCTCATTACGATTACGCCGGGCTCGGTGCTCAATACATCGATTGTCAGCCGCGACATTGCCGCCATCAATACGACGTACAATAACGCCGGCTACATGCTGAACCGCGTATCGGAAGTCAGCCTCGACGAAAAAGGGATTCTCCACATCGGCATCTCCGAAGTCCATGTCGAAGATATTTCCCTGCGGGGCAATACGAAGACACGGGATAAGGTTATTCTCCGGGAACTGCGTTTCAAGAAGGGCGACGTATTTAACCGCGAAGTTGCCAGCCGAAGCATTCAGCGCGTCTATAATACGGGCTACTTTGAAGACGTCAACGTCCGCCTGCTGCCGGGCCAGAAAAACGCTCAGGACGTCATCGTTGAAATTGACGTCGTAGAACAGAAGACCGGCACCGTTACTATCGGCGCCGGCTATTCCGATTCGGACGGCCTGGTAGGTATCCTGGGCCTGAGCGAAACGAACCTGCGCGGTACAGGCGATAAGGTCAGCATCCAGTGGGAATTTGGCGGTGAAACCAATTCCAATAAGAACTATATCTTCTCCTATACCCATCCGTGGCTCAACGATCAGGGCGATTCCATCGGGTTCAGCTTATTTGACCGCGAAAATGATTATGAAGATTATAATGAAGACGGCGATTCCGTTGCTGATTACGACCGCCAGACTCGTGGCTTCAATATCACCTACGGCCGCGTCCGCAGCGAATACGTCAGCGACTTCATTACTTTGGAAACGAAGGAAACGAAGTACAAAGACTATAATAGCGGCTATGATTATCGTCAGGATTATGGGATTGTCAATGGGGACGATTTAAACTTCAAGACAAACGGATATTTGGACGACAACTTCGGTCGTACGAACAGCCTGCGCTGGTCTCATGTATTCGATAACCGCGACAACGTCTTCGATCCGACGCGGGGCAAACGCCTGTCCTTTACGGGCGTTTGGGCCGGCAACGGCCTGGGCGGCGACTTCGATTACTTTAAGTTCATTGTCGAAAATCGCCTGTATTACAAGGTCGGCCATGCCCACGTCATTGCTGTCCGCCTCATGGGCGGCATTGCCGACGGCGACATGCCGTACAATGACCTGTTCACGCTGGGCGGCGCCGACAACCTCCGCGGGTATGAAGACGACGAATTCCGCGGCGATAAGATGTATTTAGGTACGATCGAATACCGCTATCCTATTGCTAAAAAAGTACAGGGCGTATTCTTCGTCGATGCCGGCAACGCCTGGGGCGGTACGGATAAGGTTCCCTGGTACCATGACAACGACGAGCTGCACTATGCCGGCGGCTTGGGCTTCCGCGTCACGACGCCTATCGGCCCGATTCGTCTTGACTACGGCGTAGGCGATGAAGGCGGCAAGTTCCACTTCAGCTTCGGCGGCAAGTTCTAATGTTGTCGGACCAATGAAATCGACTATACTTCGAGCGGGCTTGGGAGCAGCCGTATGCGCCTGCTGCAGCGTTGGCAGCGCATGGGCGGCTCCCATCGCTCATGTCAGCGTCAGCGTCTCTTCCGTGCAGGAGAAGATGCCGCCCTTGGTGCAGAAGCGCATAGCGGCCAGTATTCAAACTGTAGGAAATCACGTGCTGCTGACCCATGACAGCGGCGAGGTGCTGGCAAACGGCGAGGAATATAACCGGATTATCAACGATATCGTCAATCGGGTCCTTATCGGCTACACTGTGGAGTCGATTCAGATTCAGCCGGGCGAGGACACGATGCTGGCCGTGCAGATCCGTCCGTGGGGAGAGACGATTCAGTCTGTTGACATGCATGTAGATTACGGCGCCCTTCCCGATATGGGCCGACGCCTGGCCGACGGCGATTTGCGCAATGCTTCGTCTATCGTAGAAAATCTCCTCGTCGGCCTGCCTGTCGACGCTCTGGATTGGGCGGACGGTACGATAAAAGCCGTGATGGAAAGCGAACTGGAAAGCCAGCTGCCGGAATTTTATCCCCATATCGCCATTACGCCGGGGCGCAGGGCAGAGGTAGAGATTTACTTGCTGCCGAAGCTGCCCGTAGTGCGCAATGTGGATGTAGCGATCGAGGCGGAACATCTGCCGAGAGTGATTTTCCTCAGCGCCCGCAAGAACATAGAAGAACACTACGCTGGGCTGGAAGGCCTGCCCGTGGCGTTTGTTCACCGTCATGAACGAGATATACAGGCTGACCTGCGCCGGAGCGTAGACAGCCAATGGGTTATCCGCAAGTACAAGCTGAAAGTTGACCCTGTCGTGGAAGTCGGCGAAAATATGAAGATCCAGCTGCGTTCCCGAACTGATTTTTACGATATTCAGGCCGGGGCCTACGTCGACGTCGGCCGCGATGACAACAGCGGCGACGACACGGTTTTAAAAGCCCATTTAGGCCGCAAAATCGGCGGCCATCACGAGGTGTATACGCAGGTGGAATTCATGCCCAGCTCCGTCGATTGGAATATCATTCCCGGCTACTTTTACCGCTGGGGGAAATATACCCGTCTAGGTTATCAGTACGAGACGGACGACGACAGCAGCCACGTATGGGTGCGCCAGTACCTGGGCAAAAAATGGATGCTTCGCTTTGACAGGGATTTGACAAATCATGAGGACGAAATCGGCCTGACCTACCGCGTCCACGAATACATCGGGTTAGAATATATCATATCCGATCATGACAATTGGCTCAGGGTCATCGGATATTTGTAAACATAAAGGAGTACATGCCGTTATGATGTCAGAAATGGGTAAAAAACGAAATATTAAAATTTTTTCCGGCGTAATCGCCGTCGTCTTCGTTCTCAGTATTGCCGGCTTAGCCGTCATGCAGATGGGAAATCCCGTCAACGCCGCGCCGTCGAGCAATATCGGCGTCGTCGATATGAGCAAGGTCATCACGCCGGATAATCAGGACGCCGTAGAGGCGCAAAAGCAGCTTCAGCAGGCCGGCGAAGACATGCAGAAACAGTTTGATGAACAGTCTGCGAATATGACGGACGAACAAAAACAGGCGCTGTTCCAGAAAATGCAGGAAGAAATGAACCAGAAGCAGGAAGAAATTTTCAAGGGCATGAAGGATAAAGTCGATACGGCTATCGGCTCCGTCGCCAGCACGAAGGGCCTCAGCCTCGTCGTAGATAAGCGCGTCGTCCTGTACGGCGGTACGGATATTACCGATCAAGTAGCGAAGCAGCTGAACGATTCCCAGTCCAAATAAGGAGATCTCATGAAGCGGATATATGCGGCAGTTATTGGCGCCGTCGTCATAGCCGCCTGCATAGTCGTAGGCTGGCGTGCGATGGAACAACGAAATCAGGTATCGGAGACAGGGCCGTCGTATGCCTATGTCGACCTGGAGCACGTGGTTATGAGTCATCCCAGATACAGCGAATATCATCGGCTGGAGCTGGAATACAACGCCATGGTTGCCCAATATCAGTTTGAGCAGTGGAACTATTCCCATAAGGCTGCGGCAGAAGGCATTGCGTCGCAGCAGTTTGCTGCTGTGGATGCTGCCGGGACGGCGGCGCTGAATCAGGAGCTGCAGGCCAAGGTGCTGCTGAAGGAACAGGAGTTAAATAACGGACTGAAGCAGCAGTACGACCGGATACTGCAGGAAAAGAGGAAATCGCAGCCTATGATTTCGAATGCTGATTCGCTGAAAATCGTCAATTTGCAGCTGAAGCTGCAAAATCTGGTCTTGAGCCAGGAAGAACGGCAGGCCGCTGAAGCAGAGCTGGCGCAGCTGCTGAAATCGGCGGAACCCAGCGTAGTAATCAGCGGTGAAACGGCGGCGGAAATCGATAAGGAAATGGCTCCGTATCGGGAAAAGGCGCAGAAAGAGCTGGAAGAATACGCCAAGACCGTAAAAGGCGATTTGGAAAAACGCCGCGACGACAGCCGCAGCGCCTTCCAGTCGCAGCTGAGCGCGCTGCAGGACCGGCCGGAGCCGGAAGAGTGGAACCGGCAGTGGAAAGAGAAACTGCAGGCTAAAGAAAAGGAAATGAAAGATGTCAAAGAGGCCATCCTGGCAGATATCAGGACAAGAGCCGCCGACGTCGCGCACGAGCAGGGCATAGAGATGATTTTTTGCGAATATGCCGGCGTGGGAACGGCGCGGGATGTTACCGACGATATTATTGCCAGATTAGGCTGATAGTAGGAGGATTTGTACGATGAAAACAATGTGGAAGCGGCTGACGGCTGCCGCGCTGTTAACCCTGTGCGTCGGCATGCTCGCCGGATGCGGCGGCGAAGACCGGGTCGGCGTCGTCGACTTGGAACGGGTGCGGAAGGAAGCGCCGCTCGTACAGAAATATAAAGAAAAAACGGAAGAAAAGCAAAAGTCCGTAACGGAGGAATTGCAGAAGGCGCAGAGCACGATGTCGGCTGAAGACTTCCAAAAGAAACAGCAGCAGTCGCAGCAGGAATTGAATATTTTTGCCGCCAGCATGCAGCGGCAGTTTATGTCGGATATTCAGACGAACTTGGGTGAAATCGCTAAAGAAAAAGAAGTGGGCATCGTCATGGTGAAAGAAGCCGTGCCTAACGGCGGCATCGACGTGACCGATGAGTTAATTGCAAAGCTGCAGTAAAAAAGGAGTGTACATTGTGGAAAAAACAGTGCAAGAATTAGCAGAATTTTTGGGCGGAACTGTGATTGGCGACGGCAGCGCCGTGATTTCGGATATTAAAGGGTTGGCGGAAGCGGGGAAGCAGGATATTACCTTCGCCGTCGACCCCTATACGGAATATCTTCCTCAGGTCCATGCCGGCGCCGTTATGGTTGAAAAAGAAGTACCTGCCGGCGACAATACCCTGGTCATCGTAGAAAATCCCCGCTTGGCTTTTTCCAAGCTCCTTGTGCTGTTTCATCCTCGGCAGTCTGTACAATCGGGCATCCATCCTACGGCGATTGTCGATGAAAGCGCGTCTGTAGGGGTAAATGCCGCCATTATGGCGTACGCCGTTATCGGAAAGAACGTCAAGATCGGCGAAGACTGCATCATCTATCCCTACGTGTTCATTGGCGACAACGTTTCCATCGGTAAGGGGACGACGATTTTCCCCGGCGCCGTTATTCATGAAAACTGCGTTCTGGGAGAACGGGACGTTATCCGCGCTCACGCCGTCATCGGCGGCGAAGGATTCGGCTTTGCTACGAAAGACGGCAAGCATACGCGCATTCCCCAAATCGGCAACGTCGAAATCGGAGACGACGTCGAAATCGGCGCCTGCACGTGTATTGACAACGCGACGCTCGGTTCGACAAAGGTAGCCGCTGGAACCAAAATCGACAACCTCGTCCACCTGGGCCATAACGTAGAAATCGGCGAAGATTGCTTTATTATCGCTCAGACGGGGATCGCCGGCAGCACGAAGGTCGGCCACCACGTTATTTTTGCTGGACAAACGGGCTGCACGGGGCATGTTACGATTGGCGACAATGCTGTATTTGCCGGAAAATCAGGGATTACCGGCAACATGGAAGGCAATAAGGTCTACGCCGGATTCCCTGTCCGTCCGCACATTGAATGGAGTCGTACGCAGGCTTACATCAAACGTCTGCCTGAAATGGCCAAGACGATCAAGGCTCTGGAAAAGAAAATTGCCGAATTAGAAAAAAAGGCGGGAATGTAAGAGGCTGCCTATGTATACATTCATGAAATGTCTCAGCTTTCTGATTTGCCATATTCCTTTTTTCATGCGCCGCGGTTTGGGGTCGTTTTTCGGCGCCTTTTTCTGGACCTTTGTGCCGAAGAAGCGCAAGATCTTGGCGCGGGATCAAATCCTTGAATGCGGCCTTACGGCAGATGCCGGCGAAGCGATGGCGATCGCCAAAGCCAGTACGACGCGCTTCGGCCGCATGATCATCGAGGTGCTGTCCTATCCTGTGTATGACAAAGAGATTCTCGATAAAAAAATCGTGTTTCATGGCAAAGAATATCTCGACGAGCTCAAGGCGAGCGGCGAGGGCGCGATTTTTATGGCTTCCCATGCAGGGAACTGGGAGCTTCTCGGCGCGTATTTGGCGATGAGCGGCTATCCTCTCATATCGGTGGCGCAGCAGCAGGACAATAAGGGCTCGGATACGTTTATCAACGAATACCGGGCGATGATGAAGCAGCACGTTACGTATAAGACGGGCATCCGCGACATGGTACGTTTTTTGGCCAAGGGCCATTATATCGGCCTGCTCATGGACCAGGACCCGGGATATGCCGGCATCATGGTCAAGCTGTTCGGCCGGGACACCCTGACGGCCGACGGCCCGGCGAAGCTGGCTGGCATACAAAACTATCCGATATTGTCTATTTTCATTCACGAAGACAGACCTTATCATTACGTCGTAGAAGCGCTGCCGCCGATTCGGCCTTATACGTCCGACACGCCGTTGTCGAAGGAAGAAAAGAAGCGGATCGTATATGACGTTACGCAGCAGCTGAACGATCGTCTGGAAGCGCATATCCGCAAGTATCCCGACGAATGGTTCTGGCTTCACAATCGCTGGAAATGGACGAAACGGTATAAAGAGAAACAAAAGCTGAAAGAACAACAGAACTAGATCATCCATTGGCGCTGCCGAAATGTAGGCGGCGCCAATTTTTACAGCTTTTTAACAATTTTGTCAGGGCAATATATATGCGTGCTGAATTATGGTATAATAAATAAAAATTAGGCGAGCCGCAGGAGCTCAAAGAAGCCGCGTAAAACAATGTACAGTGAAATATGCGGCAGCAAAGGAGAATTGACGAATCATGTATGTTTGTTTGATGCGTCATGGCAAAGCCGAGCCGTACCATGACGGAATGGACGATAAAAAGCGGGAACTGATTGAAAAGGGCAAGAAGCAGGCTGCGGCAATGCTCGACGCTGCACGGCTGTGGTGGCCCGAAGGGACTACCGTCCTGTGGGCCAGCCCGTATATCCGCACGTGTCAAACGGCGGCGTTTTTTGATACGCGCATCCCCTATACTGCCTTTCATACCCATCCGGCCATTGCAGCCGGTGATCTGGACGCCGTCTATAAGGATATTCTGTGCAGGAGCGACGAGGACGTCGTGTGCATTGTCGGCCATTCGCCCTATTTAGAGCGATGGACTAAGGCATGGACCGGTCTGGATATACAGTTCAAAACGGGCAGCATGGCCTTGTTTGATTACGATCCCTTTGACAGCAACGGGGGCACGGCGTCGCTGCTCATGTATATGAGCCCGAAGGCAGCAAAGCTGATAAAGAAATAATAGATAGTAATTAGGAGGTATAGCCTATGAAACACATAGTATCGATTGCCGGGACGGACCCGTCCGGCGGGGCCGGAGCGGCGGCGGACTGCAAGACCTTTTGCGCCCATGGTTGTTATGCTATGAATGTCATAACGGCTGTCGTATCGCAGAACACGCAGGGTGTGCGGGGATATATGGACGTGACGCCGAAGATGATCGCGTCGCAGATTGACGCTGTATTTGAAGATATAGAGGTAGACGCCGTGAAAATCGGCATGGTCAGCGTTCCTGAGACGATTCGCATCATTGCCGGCAAGCTGCGCCAGTATAATCCCCCCTTTGTCGTCGTCGACCCGGTCATGGTGGCGACGAGCGGCCATCGGCTACTGGCCGAAGAAGCAGAACAGACGCTGAAGGAGGAACTCATTCCCCTGGCAGACGTGCTGACGCCGAATATTCCCGAAGCGGAAGTGCTGACGGGACGTCATATTGATGATTTTGCGTCTATGGAACAGGCGGCCAAAGACATCGCAGCCTTAGGAGCGAAGGCCGTGCTGGTCAAAGGCGGCCACCGCGTAGAAGATGCGACGGACATCTTATACGACGGCGAAGGCTTCCATTATTTCAAAGGCCGCCGCGTCGAAAGCACGAGCACTCACGGCACGGGATGCTCCCTGTCCAGTGCCATCGCCTCCAATCTGGCGAACGGCATGAACCTGGCCGACGCCGTCGCTGCGGCCAAGCAGTACGTCTTCGACGGCATCAGCCATGCCGAACCGATTGGCAAAGGCCACGGGCCTATCCATCATTTCTACAGCCTGTACCGCAAGGCGGGCATGTAGCTTCTGTGTTCAGGTTATTCCCCGGCAGTCCCTCGGCTTTTCCGGGAATAGTTATTATTGCGCAAGGAGGAATGAAATATGAATTTAAGAATGCGTGTAAAAAAGGCTCTTTGTACGGTCGCGGCCCTGGCTATGGCCAGCGGCGCGGCATTCGCGGCGTCTCCGTCGCAGGTATACGAAGAAGCGGCCCGCAATATGATGGCTGAACCGACAGGCGAATACGTCCTGCAGGTCAATATGGAAATGCCTTTTTTGGGCAATGTGTCCCTGACCAACACCATCGATATGCAGGCTGAACCCTTCCAGATGAAGAGCGAAGCTGTAGCGAAGGTCCTGAACAACACGAAGACCGTCCACAGTTATGTGGAACAGGACGGCGACGTACTGCACATCTACTATGAAGATTCGAAGGACGACAACGCGTGGAAAAAGGCAACCCGCAAATTGAAGAGCGCCGATCCCATTTCCAAGCGCTTCCATGGCGACCACAACGTACTGGCCGGCGTGAAATCCGTAACGGCAGCCGGCAAGAATTCGTACGATGTCGTATATGACGCGAGCCGGCTGTACCGCGAAGGCGACAAGGAAAAATGGGCTGCCGACGGCTATAAGAAAGAACAGGCCGAAGGCTTTGCAAAGGTTCTTCAGGCCCTGCAGAAAACGGGCGACGTAACGGTCAATGTAACCGTCGACCCGAAGACCAAGCGGATTTCCAAGGTGACGATGCCTTTGACGCCGCAGATGCGCGCCGTTGCGCAGGAAGTGTTGGCTGAAAGCGACGCGTCCGACGCGAATAAAGCCGTTATGGAACAGTTTATCAAGTACAGCGAAATATCCATGACTATCGACTGTGCTCCCCTTCCGAAAGACGATGATTTGACGGCTCCGAAAGAAGTCAAGGAAGCGGCCGTTCCGGGAACGATTCCGGGCTCCGACGACGCGGCGGAAGCCGATAAAGACGGTGCTGCAGCAGAAGCGGCCTAAGGGCGGCAGGAAGACATCTACATATGTTTTGGCATCAGGGCCGTATGCGGTATCGTCGCTGCGGTCCTGCTGTTTTTTTATAAAACCAGGTGCGGCACGGCATGGAATAGGGACAAGTATATGAACGGGCAGTCGAGGCTACTCTAAATTTTTCCTTAAATTGTAGAATTTTACAGTCATATTATTGACATAGGAAGAGAAATAACGGAAAATATGATAGAAGGGTAAGTCCATTATTGTTCGTTATATCTGAACGCAAGCATCTTTGATAAGACAGTTGGCATCGATTGCCTGCACGGGAGAATAGGTCGGCACAGGCCGACGGGCAATCCAATATACACAGTTAGAACGGATAAAATTTCATAGTACAGGAGGTAAAAAAATTGGCTAAGAAAGAAAAGCTGATGGTCATTCCATTGGGCGGCTTGGGCGAAATCGGCAAGAATATGACCGTAATCCAATACGGAAATGACATCATCGTAATTGACGCCGGACTGTCTTTCCCTGACGACGATATGTTTGGCATTGACCTCGTCATCCCTGATATGAGCTATTTGATTGAAAATAGGGATAAGGTGAGGGCTGTCGTCATTACGCATGGTCACGAAGACCATATCGGCAGTTTGGCATATTTGCTCAATGAAGTAAATGTGCCCGTTTACGCGACGAAATTAGTATGCGGCCTCATTGAAGGCAAATTGAAGGAAAATCACATTACGAATTACAAATTGAACGAGGTGCAGCACGGCGACGAAGTACAGATCGGCTGCATGAAAGTGGGCTTTATCCGAACCAATCACTCTATTCCCGATGCCAGCGCCCTGTATTTTAAGACGCCTGTAGGCACGATCGTCCATACAGGCGACTTTAAAATCGACCTGACCCCGGTGGACGGCCAGCCGATGGATATCCACAAGTTTGCAGACTTGGGCCGCCGCGGCGTACTGCTGCTCATGTCGGACAGCACGAACGCGGAACGGCCGGGCTATACCGAATCGGAAACGACTGTAGGCCACGCATTCCGCAAGGCCTTCCGGGCTGCGACGGGACGTATTATTTTGGCGACCTTCGCTTCGAATATTTCCCGTATTCAGCAGGCTATCAATACGGCCGTGCAGTTTAAGCGCAAGGTGACCGTATTAGGCCGCAGCATGGTCAATAACGTGCAGATCGCCATCGAATTGGGGTATCTGAATGTGCCCGACGGCGTGCTCATTGAGCCCGACGAATTGGGACGCTATCCCGACGACCAGGTCCTGATCCTGACGACGGGCAGCCAGGGCGAGCCTATGGCCGGCTTATCCCGCATGGCCTCCAACAATCACCGCAGCGTCAGCATCATGCCGGGCGATACGGTCATCATTTCGGCGACGCCGATTCCGGGCAACGAAATGGGCGTAAGCCGGACTATCGACAACCTCATGAAGCTGGGCGCCAATGTTGTTGCCGGCCGGGATAAGAAAATTCACGTGTCGGGCCATGCCAGCCAGGAAGAATTGAAGCTTATGCTGGATTTGATCCGGCCGAAGTATTTTATTCCCGTTCACGGCGAATACCGCATGCTGAAGCAGCACGGTGATTTAGCAGTGCAGATGGGCGTCGAAAAGAGCCACGTCCTCATTGGCGACAACGGGCAGATTTTCGAATTTTCCAACCGTTCCGGCAATAAAGCCGGCCGGGTCAACGCCGGCCGCGTATTCGTAGACGGTCTCGGCGTCGGCGACGTCGGCAACATCGTCATCCGCGACCGCCAGCAATTGGCTATGGAAGGCGTCGTCATCGTTGTCATGACCTTGGCGAAGGGGACGAGCCACGCCTTGGCCGGACCGGATATCGTATCGAGAGGCTTTGTTTACGTCCGCGATTCGGAAGAGCTTATCAGCGAAGCTCACGACCGCGTCGCCGCCGTCCTCGAACGGTGCGAAGCCGGCAACATCCGCGAATGGGCGGTTATTAAATCGCAGGTTCGCGATACGCTGAGCCGGTATTTATATGAAAAGACGAAACGCCGGCCTATGATTTTGCCGATTATTATGGAAGTATAATGCAATACTGCGGAAACAGCGGAGGCCAGCGCGCCTCCGCTGTTTACCATGCAGATGCTTTTCTTGAAAGGAGATGATTCAGTGGAACAAAAGCGCATTACGCCTCTTACGACGGCAGGCTGTTTTGCTGCCGTCATGCTTATCCTGGCCCTTCTCAGTACCTTTATGCCCTTCTTTTCCTTTGTCGGGTACTTTATCATGCCCATTCCCATGACGATTATCTATATGAAATACGGCATGCGCCAGGCGCTGCTGCTCGGCGTCGTCGTAGGCATTCTCATGGGAATTTTTATCGATCCCCTGACGGCAGTTGCCCAGCTTATTACCTTTGCCTCTGTCGGCCTGGCTATCGGCGCCGGATTCCGCTATGAGTGGGCGCCGGCCAAGATGCTGGCCTGCGTAGCGGCGGCTCTCATTGCTGCTACAGGCGTTCTTCTTGGACTTATGTATATCGTTCTCGACATCAATTTGCTGGCAGCGGTTTACAGCGCCTTCGATACGGTCGTCGCCGATACGATTGCCCAGTATAAAACAAGCGGCATGTCCGATATCCAGCTGGCCGAGGCCCGGCTGCAGCTGGAAGAAGTGCGGCGTCTTCTGCCGTCTATGCTTCCCATGTTTTTATGCCTGGCCATGGCGGTTATTGCCTATATCAACGTCAAAATTTCCCAGCTGGTGCTCATTCGCTTAGGTTTTTCCATTAAGCCCTTTTTGCCGATTCGTTATTGGGAAATTTCGCGCAGTGTGATATACTTATATGTATTGGCATTGGTCATGAAATATTGGGGGACGACGCGGGATATCGAGTGGCTCAGCATCGCCGGCGTCAACTTGAATCAAGTCGCCTTTTTCTTCATATGCATTCAGGGCCTGGCCTTCCTGTTTTATTTCCTCGACCGCCGGTTTCATATCAGCACGGGGTTGCAGGTGCTCATTATCATTTTGTTTTTTGTCATGCCTGTGTTTTCCTATGCGGCCTTTGCCGCCGGATTGATGGACATGCTATTGAATTATCGCAAGAAACGCAATACGATGTGATGCCCAGGGGGAAGTCATATGCTGAAGGAAATGCTGTCAAGACGAAACGAGGAGCCCTTTTTCCTCATTACGGTCTTGCTGCTGATTATTATCGCCGTATATAATTGGGTCATAGCGCTGCTGGCGCTGATACTAATCGTCGGAGCCTATGTGCTGACGAGGAAAAATACGAACGAACGCAACCGGGAAATCAGTCAGTTTTTCGACGCCGTTTCCCAAAGCGTCGATCAGGCGTCGACCTACGCCGTGCAGAACCTGCCCATCGGCATAGCCATCGTCGACATGCAGTCCAGCCTGTGCTGGGCCAACAGCGTGTTCCGCGACTGGATCGGCGATATCGACAACGACCAGAAGCTGGATCATATTATGCCCAATTTAAATATCGATAAATTTTGGGGAAAATTCGGCTACTTTTTCGAACATATCGATAAGCGGTATTACCGCGTCGTCTACAAGTATTTGCAGACAGAAGCGGCGGAAGACGACAACTACCTTATCTTGTATTTTGAAGATATTACGGACACGGAAACGCAGAAGATGAACTGCATCGCCTCCGTGCCGGTATTGTGCGATATTGAAATCGACAACATGGAAGAAGTCGCCAAGGGCATGACGTCGGTACAGCAGACGACGCTGTGGACGAACGTCAACAACTGCCTGATCGACGAATTGACGTCGCTGGGAGCCTTCGTCCGCTCGTACGGCAATGAAAAATACTTTGCCTGCCTGAGCCGCGAGGCCCTTGACGAACTGAAGAAGGACAACTTTTCTTTTCTCGAAAAAATCCGCATGATCCATACGGTCAACCGCATACCCGTTACGCTCAGCATGGGCGTAGCGGCTTGCCCGAAGGACGTCGTGACCCAGGGCATGGTCAACTTCAACGAGCTGGCCGACAAGGCCCAGGCCGGGCTGGATCTGGCCTTGGGACGGGGCGGCGACCAGGTCGTCGTATACGAAGAAGACGGATCGCCTCATTTTTACGGCGGCAAGACCCGGTCTGTCGAAAAGAATACCCGCGTTCGGGCCCGCGTCGTCGCCCAGGCGATACGCGAGCTCATCGACACGAGCGAGCTCGTCCTGGTCATGGGACATGAACGGGAAGACTACGACAGCATCGGCGCCGCCGTCGGCGTGGCCCACATGGCCCGCATCATCGGCAAGCCCGTCCACATCGTCATCAGCAAGCAGACCGACGCTATCCGCCGTCTGGAAACGCAGATACTCAACGTGCCGGCTTTTAAGGACTTGCTCATTTCGGCGGAAGCGGCGGAAGAGCTGTGCAACAGCCAGACACTGCTGTTTATCGTCGATACCCACCGGACGGACATGACCGTCGCGCCGGCCTTGATTGAACAGACGGAACGGCGCGTCGTCATCGACCACCACCGCATGGCGGTGGGCCACATCGACAACCCGCCGCAGCTCCGACTTTATCAAGAAGCCCCTTCTGACGTATACGGAGCCGTCCAGCTCTTCGACGAGCGAGCTCGTTACGGAGCTGCTCCAGTATTATCAGGAAGACGTAGAGCTGGAAAAAATCGAAGCGACGGCTCTGTACGCCGGCATTATCGTCGATACGAAGAACTTTGCCGTCCAGACCGGCGTCCGTACCTTTGACGCTGCAGCCTACCTGCGCCGCAGCGGCGCCGACCCGGAAATCGTGCGGGAGCTGTTCAGTTCCGACTTTACGACGGTCCGGGAAAAGGCGGCCATCTTGTCGGAGGCGCGCATCGTAGACGGCGTGGCCATGGCTTCCTGCCCGAAGGGGACGAAGAACACGACGATCGTAGCGGCGCAAATCGCCGACATGCTTATTAATATAGACAACGTAAATGCCAGTTTTACGTTCTGCGAGCTTCCTGACGGCAATATCGGCGTCAGCGCCCGCTCCAAGGGAGATATTAACGTACAGCTGGTCATGGAAGCTCTGGGCGGCGGCGGCCATCGCACCGTTGCCGGTGCGCAGCTCAAAGAGCGTACTGTAGAAGAAGCGCAGCAGGACGTCATGACGGCCCTGCGGGACGTAATCAATCAAAATAAGGAGACTGAAAAAGAATGAAAGTAATATTATTGCAAGACGTAAAAAAATTGGGTAAAAAAGGTGAAATCATAGAAGTATCGGAAGGCTACGGCCGCAATTTCCTGCTGCCCCGCAAATTAGCCGCGCCGGGCACGTCGGAAAACATCAACGACGCGAAACAGAAGCAGGCGGCGGCTAAGCATAAGGCCCAGGTAGCGTCCGATGAAGCCGTCGTCCTGGCCAGCCAGCTGAAAAAGGTAGAATTGACGATTCCCGTAAAGGTCGGTGAAGGCGGAAAGGTATTCGGCGCGATTACGGGCAAAAATATCAGCGAAGCGGCGAAGGCCCAGTACGACATCGACATCGACAAGAAGAAAGTCGAAATCAAGGACCCGATTAAATCGCTGGGAACGTACGACGTCGTCATCCGCGTTCATCCGACCATTACGAGCGTCATCAAGATTCATGTCGTAGAAGGATAAGCTGCGGCAAACTGTAAGGGGATACTATGAAAGAATTGCTTGATAAACTGTTACAGCGCCATAAGTATCTGGAACCGACGGCGGAGGAAGAGCTCCGCCGTCAGGTTAACGTGCTTTACGGCGCTTTTACTGGTCTTATAGGGGCGGAAAAGATGGTGCTCAGAGCCAGTAAATACGCCGCCCTGTCCTATGTCCATTCGGAAGACCCGCGGCAGCGGCTGGTCGGCCTGCAGCGCCTCGTATATGAAAACGCGTCGTACGACCGTATTCCGAAGGACGACGAGGTCATCGACGTATTGAACGAGCTGGAAATCGTGCTGGCTGAAATGCTGGCCCGCCAGGCTGTAGAAGAGCGGCTGGAAAAGAAAATTTCCCAGCGGATGGAAGAAAAGCAGCAGGAATACGTGCAGGAAATCAAGATGCAGATTATCAAGGAAGAACTGCGCGATGTGGAGACCCCACAGACGAAGCGCAAGCTGGCCGAGCTGCAGAAGCTCGATACGATACAGCTGTCTGAGTCGATTATGGAGCAAGTCCGTCCGAAAAAGCTCAGTGCCGTCGTCGGCCAGGAGCGAGCCGTAGAAGCGATGCAGAGCAAGCTGGCTTCCGTGTACCCGCAGCATCTTCTGCTGTACGGACCGCCCGGCGTAGGCAAGACGACGGCGGCCCGCATCGTCCTGCAGGAGGCGAAAGGCCTTCCCTTTACGCCCTTCGGACCTGACGCGCCCTTTGTCGAAACGGACGGGACGACGCTGCGCTGGGATTCTAGGGATATGACGAATCCGCTCATCGGCTCGGTCCACGACCCCATTTATCAGGGCGCGCGCCGCGATTTGGCCGACACGGGGATTCCCGAGCCCAAGCCGGGACTGGTGACGGAGGCCCACGGCGGCATCCTGTTCATCGACGAAATCGGAGAAATGGACCCCATGCTGCTGAACAAGCTGCTGAAAGTATTAGAAGATAAGCGGGTGAAGTTCGAGTCGGCCTATTACGACGAAGAGGACCCGAACGTGCCTAAGTATATTAAAAAACTGTTTGCCGAAGGCGCGCCGGCCGATTTTATCCTCATCGGGGCGACGACGCGGAGCCCTTGGGAAATCAATCCGGCTATTCGCTCGCGCTGCGCCGAAATCTTTTTCGAGCCCCTCGTGCCGTCGGACATACAGACTATCGTAGAAAATGCGGCCAAAGAGCTGGGCGCAGTCTTGGAAGACGGTGCATCGGCCCTTATCAGCACCTTTACGATCGAAGGGCGCAAGGCCGTCAATATTCTGGCTGACGCCTACGGCCTGGCTGTATATAAAGCCGGCTGCAAGGACGGCGTAGTCATTACGAAGGATCACATTCACCGCGTGTCCCAGATCAGCCGCCTTACGCCGTACGCCATGGAAAAGGCGAGCGACGTGCCGGCTGTGGGGAAAATATTCGGCCTCGGCGTTTCGGGGTATTTGGGCTCGGCAATTGAAATTGAAGCCGTGGCCTTTCCCGCCCGCGAAGCCGGCAAGGGCTATTACCGCTTCAACGATACGGCCGGCTCGATGGCCAAGGATTCCATGTTCAACGCCGCCGCCGTGGTGCGCAGCGTGACGGGCAAGGAATTGTCCGATTACGACGTCAATATCAACTTTGTCGGCGGCGGAAACATCGACGGCCCGTCGGCAGGCTGCGCGATTACGACGGCCCTCATCTCGGCTATTACGCAGACGCCGATCCGTCAGGATATGGCTGTTACAGGCGAAATTTCCGTGCGGGGGCAGGTAAAGCCCGTCGGCGGCGTATTTGAAAAGGCCTACGGCGCCTGCCAGGCCGGCATGAAGGCCATCGTCATTCCTAAGGACAATGGACAGGATATTCCGGAACATCATCTGGATTTGGATATACGCTGCGCCGAAACGATTCAGGATGTATTTGACATTATGTTTGTAAAGTAGGAGTGTGCATATACTATGGAGCAGCGGATTCCGCCGCAGAACGTAGAAGCGGAGCAGGCCGTGCTCGGTGCTATGATGCTGGAGCACAACGCCGTCGTAGCCGCTATGGAAAAGCTGCGGCCCGGCGATTTTTACCGGGAAGTGCACCGGACGATTTTCGAAGCCATGGAGCACCTGCATCACGACAACAAGGAAGTCGACGTCATTACCCTGCCGGAAGAACTGCGGCGCATGAAGAAGCTCGACGACGTCGGTGGTCTGGAGTACATCCTCAGCCTGCCGAACCTGGTCGCGACGGCCGCGAATATCGAATATCACGCTAATATCGTGGCGGAAAAGGCCCTGGCCCGCAATATCATTACGACGTGCACTGAATTGACCTCGGAGGCTTACGACGGCGAGAAAGAGCCGGAGGATTTGCTGGACGACGCCGAACGGCGCATCCTGCAGATTTCCGAGAGCAAGCGGCGGGGAGACTTCGCGCCTGTCGGCGTCGTCGTCGAAGAAACGCTGGACAAGATCACCAAGCTGTACGAAAATAAGGCGGGCATTACGGGCCTGCCTACGGGATTTCGCGATTTAGACCGCCTGACGTCGGGGCTGCAGCCGTCGGATTTAATCCTCGTCGCGGCTCGTCCGAGCATGGGGAAGACGGCCTTTACCCTGAATATCGCCCAGAACGTAGGTGTAAAGCAGCATAAGACCGTGGCCTTCTTTTCCCTGGAAATGTCTCAGGAACAGCTCGTACAGCGTCTGCTGTGCCAGATCGCCCACATCGATTCGCAGAAGCTGCGCACAGGCCAGCTCAACAGCGACGACGAGTGGACGAAGCTGACCGACGCCTGTGATAAATTGTATCAGGCGCCTATTTACATCGACGATACGCCGGGCATTTCCGTGACGGAGATGCGCTCCAAGGCCCGCCGTCTCAAGGCGGAGCACGGTCTGGACTTGATCATCGTCGACTATCTGCAGCTCATGCAGGGGCGCAACTCCGAAAGCCGCCAGCAGGAAATTTCTGAAATTTCCCGTTCGCTGAAGGCTTTGGCCCGGGAGCTCAAGGTGCCCCTCATCGCCCTGTCGCAGCTCAGCCGAAGCGTAGAAAGCCGGCAGGATAAGCGGCCTATGCTCAGCGACCTGCGCGAATCGGGCGCGCTGGAACAGGACGCCGATATCGTGTCGTTCTTATATCGCGAAGATTATTATGATAAGGAAACGGAAAATCAGCATATTACGGAAATCATACTGGCCAAGCACCGCAACGGCCCTGTTGGTTCTGTAAAGCTGTACTTCAAGGGCGAGTATACCTTATTCTTGAATTTGGATACGACCCATGAAGATCGTCCGTAATACGTAAGGGATAGAGAGCCGTCGCTCTTGCGTCCCTTATTTTTGTATGGAGGAGGCTCTATGGAAAAGCAGAAAAAAATCCGCATTGCCGGCGTCGTTGCGGCAGTGCTGTTTATTGCCGTTGCCGCGGCCGGGTCCCTGTCCCGCTCGGACAGCGTGCGGAAGCTGTATCAGGAGCCGCGCGTAGCCGTTATCCGCGTCAATGGTCCGATTGTCGGCGGCGATGATGCGGATATGGCTTGGGGAAGCCCGTCTTCGACGACGTCGGGCGCACTGATGCGCCAGTTCCGCAAGGCCAGGCAGGATGACAGCGTACAGGCCGTGCTGCTGCGCGTCAACAGCCCCGGCGGCAGCGCGGCGGCGACGCAGGAAGCGGCGGCAGAGCTGCAGAAGCTGAAGGATTCCGGCAAGCCCGTCGTCGTATCCATGGGCGATACGGCCGCGTCGGGGGCCTACTGGCTGGCGGCTTATGGAGATAAAATATACGCCAATCCTTCGACGATTACAGGAAGCATTGGCGTGTATATGTCGTATTATGATGTGCAGGGCCTGAGCGAAAAGCTGGGCGTACGGGAAGAAAAAATCAAATCGGGACCCCATAAGGATATTTTTTCGCCCTTCCGTCCGATGACCGAGGAGGAACGGCAGCTGACCCAGAATATGGTCGACGACATGTATGAGCAGTTTGTCGCCGTCGTGGCCGAGCAGCGCCATATGGACAGCGAAAAGGCGCGGTCTCTGGCTGACGGCCGGGTATTTACGGGTGTACAGGCGAAGGAGGCAGGCCTCGTCGACGAGCTGGGGAATTATTACGATGCCTTAGGTTATGCAGGGACATTGATTCACGCTAATCCGGACAAGGTGGCGACGGTGACGTACGACGACGCCTTCTCCTGGGAGCAGCTGGTGTCCGGAAAGATAACAGCGCCTTCTTTTGCCGAAGGGCTGTATGAAGCCGGGCAGAGAATTCCCTTCCCCCTCATGATATGGAAAGGAGCGCGTCAGCAATGAGATATTACCTTGAAGAAGCCTTAGCCCTGGCCTACGGCATCGTCGTATCGCCTAAGGAAACGCTGGCCGTCATCGTTCCGGAGCAGCGCCTTCGCGAAGGCGTCGTCGTATGGTCCCTTTCGGTGCTGCTTTCGGTCGTGTCCGTATGGGCGCAGTGGCAGGATGCGGCAGTGTGGACGGCCATAGCCATGTACGGCGGAGCGGCCTTCTGTTTTGCCGCGCGCATCTTGCTGTATCATGGAGCCGCCCGCCTTCTCGGGCGAAGCGGGTCTATGAAAAGCTTGGCCGCGGCCTTCTGCTTTACGGAAATCCCCCTCAATTTAGCGACCTTAGCCGGCAGCTTCGTATTCGTGGCGCCGGAGCTGCTGGTACAGGCCGTGTCGCTGGCGGCAGGCGTATGGGCCCTGGTATTGGACGTATGGGCCGTCAAAGAAACGTACGCCATGGGGACGGGACGAAGTATCGCCGTTCTGCTGCTGCCCCTGGCTGCCGTGGCCGTCTTGGCTGCCGTCGTCTTGTTATACGTCGTCTTTGCCGTCGTTTCGATTTTTAGTTGACACGGCGTCCGGCTCAGCCGCGTATTCCAGATTACGGAGCAGCACCTTTTTGCCGCGCCAGGCGAAGGCCCGGTCGCCGAAGGCCTGCTGGAACTGTTTGTTGGACAGCGATTCGATATCCGAAGGGCAAAGCTGGGACAGGCGGTTCCGGTAAAATTCCGGAAGAGGTGTCGCCTTGGCGCCGACGTTGTGGGGACACGATTCCTGACAGACGTCGCAGCCGAAGATGAGCGGCGTTTTTTCCATACATCGTATTTCAGGCAGCGTAAGGCTGCCTTT
>USGG01000020.1 GCA_900554215.1 uncultured Megasphaera sp. | reverse complement strand
ACGAGATAGCAAAAACTACCTCGTTACTAAGGTCTAACTTTTTGGGGTCACATCAGCTGCGCTCCGGCTTGTTTTTTCCTCGGACTTGCTGGGAAGGACTGGGAAATACATTGTGAAGTATATAAGTAACTATATGACGGCATATAGCTGCTTAACGCGTTTTGTAGCCTTGGTAATCTTTCAGCTTCGTATTGTCTTCCAGGGCTTGTTTTACCGTTTTGCCGGCATCTAACTGGTTGATTACGTCTAAGGCTTTATCAGATAAGTAGGCGTTGGCTTTTTTACCGAGAAGCTGGGTCTGGTCGGTCGCCCACAGGACGCCGGCGTTTTCGTTGCGGCCCTGCAGGAGGAACAGCGTGTCGCCGTTTTTATTGGCTTCGGCCAAGGTAACGCCGTGTTTTTTCTGCCATGCAGCGACGGCGGCGCATAAGCCGGCATCGTCGGAGCGTTCACGGTTCAGGATTAAGACGGCCTTGGTGTTTTTATATTCCGTGCAGAAATTGAAGTCTCCCTGAGAATCCATGGCGGCGAAAACAGGACCCTGGCCGTTGTACTTCGGCGCGATGACCTTGTCGATGGTCAGGGATTTGCCGACGCCCTGGGTTTGGGCATGAAGCTCGTAGTCGTACGAGTTGATATACCGGCCCTGGGCGTCTTTTTTGTTGGTCATGCCGACGATGCCGTCGACGCCGGGAACCTGGAAGTAATCGACGGCGGCGCGCACGACGTCAACGGGCGAGGCCGTGTCGATCCAGGTGTCGATGCCGTTGTCGTTTAAGGTCTTGTACAGCTCCTTCATTTCCGGAGAGACGGTGATGCCGAGCTTGTACGATACGGATACATTGCCGGCTTCGCTCTTGTAATCGACGGGGCTGACATATTTGCCTTTGCTCCACGTCTGGCCTTTATCGGGATTGCCATAGAAGCTGTGGCTTTCATAGGCCAAATTGTATACTTCATCAGGCGTCATGCCCGTGTACCAGTACGTGACCCAGGGATAGGAAACGGAAGCGTCCATCGTATCGCCGATAGCGTCGTAGAGCCAGCGCATCTTGGCGGTGAACTCTTTATATTCCGGGCTGACCCGTACTTCGGCAGGCTGTTCCTTGCCCGTTTTGGTAATCAATCCCTTGGCGTATAATTGTTTATATGCTGCTGCGGCGTCTTTAATGGCTGCTTCAATCGAGACGGGGCGGCCGTCGCCGTCGTCGGCGCCGTACGTCAAGGTCAGCTTATCGGCTGGAATGCCTGTGCGCAGGACGGCTTCCATCTGGTCCGGTTCAATGGCAAAGGCCAGGCGGTCGAGCTGCCAGACCATGAGCTGCTCTTCTACGTCCAGGATAGACGTCGTGTTGTCGAAATCAAAGACGGCGTAGGGGCGGTTGGCTGCGTCGTACGAAGCGGAACGGCTGCCGTACATGTCCATGAACTGATTTAAGGAAGCCTTCACGGTCGGTTCCCAGTTGGCGCTCTGGACGTGCTGCTGCTGCGCGGCGCTCTGGCTGACGGCGGCAGTCTGGACCGGCGCGGCCCAGACGGGGGCGGCTTGTACGGCCGTGAGGATCGATAAGGCGCAGACTACGCTGGCGGCGTATTTCTGCATGCGTTTTTTTGTCGGATACTTCATAAACGGAATACTCCCTTCTGACTAATCATGATATACTTACTATATAAAGAATGTATAAACTCGCCGTCAAAGGCAGGTAAAAAACAGGTAAAAAGAGACGTTGACAGTATAAAATAAAAAAACGTATAATATAATTTATTGCTACGGTTATCATCGATGTATTTTTGCCTAAAGGGGGCTGTTTCATGCATAGCATATCCTATTTCTGGCGATTGTCCCGTACCATTTACGGTCCGCGCAATTTTCAGGAAAATAAGCGGGCCGTCGTTTTTTTTGCCCGCGCCGTGACGAACCGCTCTTTATTTGAAGAATTGTATTCTTTTTTTGACGCCTACGAGCCGATGAAGGGCTTTTTCGACAGGCAGGACCCGGATTTCCAGGAAGTCATGACCCGCGTGTTCCTGTTTAAAAATTCGACGATGCGCCAGCGCCTGGATGCGCTGCTCCATCATTTTACGATTTTGCGGACCATGTTTTCCGACGAAGTCATTCATGAGCTGTATTGGGGCAAGGGCTATACGCTGTGGAAATCGCCTGACGCGTCGCTGCCGCTGGAGGCCCGCCTGATTTTCGATACGGGCCAGCGGAAGGAAGGATTTTTGTCGTTATACTTATATCATGAAGGCGAAATGATTTATCATTTCAACTTCCGCTTTGATTACAATGCCGACGGCGCGCCGTCTATGTACATCGGTACGATTCAGGGCTCAAAGCACGGCCTGGAAACGACAAAGGCGCTGACGAAAAAGCTTTTCGGCTACCGGCCGAAGAATTTTATCCTGTACCTCATGCGCATCTTTGTCCAGACCTTGGGCATCCATGATATGTACGCTATTACCGATGAAGGATTTTATACGAACAGCCACCTGCTGCGGGGCAACCGCTCGAAGAAGACGAATTTCGACGATTTCTGGAACGACGAAGGGGCGGTAGCCGACGGGAAGGAGCAGTGGTATATTCGCCTGCCTATCGAAGAAAAGCGGCGCAAGTACGACGAAATCAAGTCGCAGAAGCGCAACCTGTTTCGGAAACGGTATCTGCTCATGGATACGATCGTACCGGCCTATATCGAGGCGATCCGCGGCCTGTTCCGCGAAGGGTTTGCGCCCGTTCCGTCCGCCGTGGACGAGGCGGCCATCGTCGATAAGCCCGCCGATTACGACCCTATCGAAGCGCCGAAAGAATAATATATGTATATATGCTGCAAGTCGTCTGCCCAGCGGCAGAGGCTTGCAGTATTTTTTTGTCATAGCAGGCCGCAGCGGCTTGCAAAAAGTCAAAAAGACGAATATAATAAAGTCAAAAAGATGAAGCAATAGACGTCTTTTTATACGATGAACAATAGAGCAGGTGATTATAATGAGTATATTAGCCGACAAGATTGAACAATTTATTTTACATAAACTGTTGGAAGAGGAGGAAGAAAACATCGTGCTGCGCCGCAATGAATTGGCCGACGAGCTCAACTGTGCGCCGTCGCAGATCAGCTACGTCCTGAGCACCCGCTTTTCCAACGACAAGGGATTTTTAGTTGAATCGCGGCGCGGCTCGGGCGGCTTCGTCCGCATCGTCCGCCTGCGTCCGAAACAACAGGACCGCACGCCTGTGCTGCTGGAAGAACGGCTGCCGGCGGTGAGCATTACCCTGGACGATTTGGACGGATTTTTATTCCAGCTCATCAAGCAGCGCCGCATGACGAACAGGGAAGCCATTCTCATGCATCAGACCTTTGACGCATTGTATAAGGAAATCGACGACGAGGCGAAGCGGCTGGCCGTCATCAGCCGGATTCTCCGCCATCTGAATACCCATTAGCCCATTTTCGGAAGGAGGGTGATACCGATGCTGTGCGATATTTGCAAAAAGAGAGAGGCCGTCGTTCATATTGCGTCCTTTGAAAATGGGCGGCGCACAGATCTGCATTTGTGCGCGGCGTGTGCAAAGACACATAGCAAGTTAGCTCTGTTTCAGGACTTAAATATTATTAATAACGATTTTTTCCGCAAGATGGCCTATCCCGACTATACGGGGCAGTCGGAAGAAGAGCCGCGCTGCGCCAGCTGCGGTATGACGTACGGCGAGTTTAACCGGTCGGGGCTCTTTGGTTGCCCCGATTGCTACGAAGCGTTTAAGGAAGAGCTGCTGCCGCTGCTGCGCCGCATTCACGGCCATACAAAACACGACGGCAAGGTGCCTAACCGCGGCACGGGCGTCTTCCGCACGATGACGCATATCAAGCGCCTCCGCCAGCATCTGCAGAAGCTGGTGCAGGAAGAG
Organism: uncultured Megasphaera sp.; assembly: GCA_900554215.1. Classification (GTDB taxonomy): domain Bacteria; phylum Bacillota; class Negativicutes; order Veillonellales; family Megasphaeraceae; genus Megasphaera. The sequence continues at coordinate 27,402 of USGG01000020.1, read as the reverse complement.
CGGTACGAAGAAGCGGCGAAGGTTCGCGATGAAATACGGGCCCTGCAGAGAATGCAGCCTGACGCCGACGGAAGGGAGGGCTGACCGATGCCGTATGACTTTCTACGCAAGCCCCTTAGTCCCTGGCAGGAACAGATTGGCGATTATGGCGACGTCGTCGTCGACAGCCGCATCCGCCTGTCCCGGAATTTAAAGAACTACGTCTTTCCCCAGCGGGCGTCTGATGCCGAATTGGCGGCTGTCTTTGCCGAAGGGCGGCGCATGACGCCGCTTTTAAGCGCTATGGGACGGGGGAGATATGCCTTTATCGATTTGGACGAGCTGACGCCTCTGCAGCGGGAGCTGATGGCAGCCAAGCATTTCGTTTCGGCCGCCCATATTACAAAGCCTGTTTCCCGGGCGGTTATCGTGCGGGACGACGGCGCGGCGGCCGTCATGGTCAACGAAACGGACCATTTCTGCATCCAGACGGCGGCGGCTGGTTTTGACCTGCAAAAGGCCTGGGACGACGCGTCTCAAATCGACGACTGCCTGGAACAGAAGCTGAATTTTGCCTATCGCGACGACTTCGGCTATTTGACGGCCAGCCCGTCGATTACCGGTACAGGGCTCATTGCCGGCGTCACGGTTCACATACCGGCGCTGGTATTGATGAAGAGGCTGAACCGCATCGTCCAGGGAATTACGAAATTCGGTTTCGCCGTGTGCGGCATGTACGGCGAACGGGATGAATATATCGGCAACATATTCCAAATCAGCAACCAGATTACCCTGGGCGTATCGGAAGAAGATATTTTAGGACAGCTGCGCAAGCTCGTTGCCCAGGTCGTGCAGGAAGAACGAAATTGCCGTCAGATTTTGTGGACCCATGACGGCGACACGATGAAGGATAAATTCTGCCGGGCCTACGGCACGCTGTCGCAGGCCTGGCTGATGAGCGAACAGGAAGGGCTGTCGCTGCTGAGCGACCTGCGCTTCGGCATCGATGCCGGCGTCATCCCAAGGCCGGGCCAGCTGTACGAGGGACTGCTGACGGCTATTACGCCGGCGTATTTGCAGGCCGAAGCCGGGCGGGAACTCGGAGAAACGGAGATGGAACGAGAACGGGCGGCTGTCATCCGCCGTATGGTGTCGGCAGGCGACGGAGCGGCGTCTCTTCCAGAGGCCTTATAAAAAGGAAGTGAGATACATGAACAATCGATTTACGAGCGACGCGAAGAAGGTACTGCGCTATGCTCAGGAATCTGCAAAATCGTTCCGTCATGATTATGTCGGGACAGAACATATACTGCTGGGCCTGGTGCTCCATACGGACAGCATGGCCGGACAGTTTTTGGCACAGCAGGGGCTGACGTCGGAGCACGTTACCCGGGCGATTCAAAACGCCGTCGGCGTCGGCGAGAAAGCGACGTCGGCCCTGCGGCTCACGCCGCGGACGAAGCGGACCATGGAGCTGGCCGTGCGGACGGCGAACCAGCTGGGGCAGCAATATATCAGCACGGAGCACATGCTGGCCGGCGTGCTGCAGGAGCAGGGCTGCATGGCCCGGCGGATTTTGGAGCAGATGGACGTCAATCCAGACGAGCTGCTTCAGAAAATCGTCCAGCTCATGAATAACGGCGCTGCCGGCGGCGAAGCCGAAGGGCAGGCCATCGATTTATCCGAATTCGGCCGTGATTTGAATGAACTGGCTCGAGAAGACAAGATAGATCCGGTCATCGGCCGAAGCCGGGAAATCGAACGGGTCGTTCAGATTTTATGCCGCCGTACGAAAAATAACCCTGTTCTCATCGGCGAGCCCGGCGTAGGCAAGACGGCTATTGCCGAAGGGCTGGCCCAGCGTATCGTAACGGGCGACGTGCCCGACGTACTGGCCCATAAGCGTATCTTTTCCCTCGACATGGGAAGCCTCGTCGCCGGGACGAAATACCGCGGCGAATTTGAAGACCGCATCAAGCAGGTCATCGAAGCCGTCCAGCAGGACGACGACATGATCCTATTCATCGACGAGCTTCACCAGCTCATCGGCGCGGGAGCCGTAGAGGGCTCGATGGATGCGGCCAATATCCTCAAGCCGGCCTTGTCGCGGGGCGAGCTGCAGTGCATCGGCGCGACGACGATCGACGAATACAAGAAAAATCTGGAAAAGGACGCGGCTCTAGCCCGCCGCTTTCAGACGGTCCTCGTCGGCGAGCCGTCGGAAGACGAAGCCGAACAGATCGTATTCGGCCTGCGGGATCGGTACGAAGCCTTTCACAAGGCGCGCATTACCGATGATGCGGTCAGAGCCGCCGTCAAATTGTCAGCCCGGTACATTTCAGACCGCTATCTGCCCGATAAGGCCATCGACGTCGTCGACGAGGCAGCAGCCCGCGTGCGCATGAAGGTCTATGCGCCGTCGCAGGACGTACAGGCCCTGGAACAGCGGCTGGCGGCGATTCGCCAGGAAAAGGATGCGGCCCTGGCCGGCGAAGAGTTTGAACGGTGCGCGGCGTTGCGCGACGAAGGCAAGAAGATTGCCGATGAAATCGCCGCGCTGAAGCAGGAAAAGAAGCGCCATGACGACGCGAAGCTCGTCGTGACGGAGGAAGACGTAGCCGACGTCGTTTCGCAGTGGACCGGCGTTCCCGTACAGCAGCTGACGGAAACGGAAGCCCGCCGTCTGCTTCATCTGGAAGAAGAGCTGCACAAGCGGGTTATCAGCCAGGACGAAGCGGTGACGGCGGTGGCCAAGGCGATCCGGCGGGCCCGCGCCGGCCTGAAAGACGTCAATCGTCCCATTGGTTCGTTCCTATTCCTGGGGCCGAGCGGCGTAGGGAAGACGGAGCTGGCCCGCACGCTGGCCCGTCAGCTTTTTGGCAGCCAGGATGCGATGATACGCATCGACATGAGCGAATTCATGGAACGATACAGCGTGTCCCGTCTCGTCGGCGCGCCGCCGGGATATGTCGGGTATGAAGAGGGCGGCGAGCTGACCGACGCCGTGCGGGAAAAGCCGTACAGCGTCGTCTTATTTGACGAAGTCGAAAAAGCCAGCGGCGATTTCTTCAACCTGCTCCTGCAAGTGCTCGACGAAGGGCGGCTGACCGACTCAAAAGGCCGCACCGTCGATTTCCGCAATACGGTCATCATCATGACCAGCAATCTCGGCGCGTCCCACTTGAAGCCGAGCGCGCCGGTCATGGGCTTTGCGGCCGGGACGGGAACCGACAAGGACAAGGCGGCGTCCTTTGATATGGCTAAGAAGGAAATCCTCGACGACGTCAAGAAATTTTTCCGTCCGGAATTCCTCAACCGCATCGACGAAATGCTCGTCTTCAAGCCCCTGGAAACAGAGGACCTGCGGCGCATCGTGGCCCTCATGCTGGAGGACCTGGGCAGACGACTTCAGGAAAAGGGCGTGCAGATGACCTGGACGACCGAAGCCGACGACGTGCTGGTACAGGAAGGGACCGATTTTGCCTACGGCGCAAGGCCGCTGAAGCGGGCTATCCAAAAGCTGGTAGAGGATCCCATTGCTGAAATGCTGCTGGGCGGCAGCTTGAAGGAGGGCAACGTCCTTCAGGTGGACAGCCTCGATAAAAAGGAACTCGTCTTTACGACAACATAATACATTGCATATCATATATAAGAAGCCCCTTGCCGGTTTTATGTCGGCAAGGGGCTTTGCGTCTTACGGAGTTTCCGCTTTTGAATCTAATTTCCACGTATTCTGCAGTACGCGGAAATGCAGGTCGTGCCATTTTTTTTCAATATCCTGCATGGTAATTTCCGTAGAATAAAGCAAGTTATTGTGTTTTTTGACAGCTTGTTCCAGCTGGGCGATTCGCGTCTGCTGAATACGGGCCTGTTCCGTCAGCGTATAAAGATTGTACTGCAGGAAGGCAATCCAGACGAATTGTACGATAACCAGCAGCAGAAGGGCTGCCGCTGCGCCGGCGAGAAACTTTTCCGTTCCTAACAAATCGTCCCAACGCCGGCGAAGCGACCGTTTCTGTAAGTCGAATTCCGTGGCTGCATCGGTATCGCCGCCTAAGCGGCGGGAAGACAGGGAGACGACACGGCGGATGAATTTTTCCCGTACGGACAAGGAGAACACGACCTTTCGCGCTGCAATGCGCCTGAGTTATAAATTGGAAATGACGCGGGCTTTGTTGCGGACAAAGTCGAGCCACAGCTGGGCCGCGTGGGAGAGGTAATGTCCCCGTTTCCAGATGACGTACAAAACGTGCATGATTTCCGGTTCTACTAACAGACGGACGACGACCGATTCGGACACGCGCGGATTTGTTTCCTTTGTCGGGCAGAGACGGCTCGGCAGGAGCGCTACGCCCAGATTGGCCACGACGGTCTGAATCATGAGGTCGCGCTGGCTCGTTTCAAATACGATCTTCGGCTGGAAGCCGATTTTCTTGCAGTGCTGGATGATTTCGTCGTGCAGGTTGAAGTCGTCGCGATATAAAACCAGCGATTCGTTGGCCAGCTTTTTCAGGGGAATGGTCTTTTCCTTGCTCAGGATGTTGTCCCGGTGAATGATGACGTTCATCGGATCCTGGGTCAGGAAGAACGATTCGAAATCCTTTTCCTTCGGCTGGGTACAGACGATGCCCAAGTCGATGAGGCCTTCCTGAACGCTGATTTCGACCTTTTTCGAGCCGTGCTCGTACAGATCGAGCTCAATCTGCGGGTATTCCTGCTTAAAGGCTCCCAAGAGATTGGCGAAAATCGGCGCGCCTGTAATTGGCGGCAGGCCGATGAGGACCGTCCCTTGCTCCAGCTTGAATTCATTTTCAAAGTCGGTTTTCAAATGCTCGAACATGAAGACGACGCGCTTGGCGTGAGAGAGGAATATCGTGCCGGCGTCGGTTAATTCCACGGCCTTGGCGTTGCGCATAAACAAGACGACGCCTAATTCTTCTTCCAGGGCCTTGATCGTGCGGCTGATTGCAGATTGGGAAATATGCAGCGTACGGGCCGCTTTGCTGAAGGATTTTTTATCGGCGACTTCTACAAAATATTTGAGATGATGAAAATCCATAATGCCACCTCCCTATAATAATACCTAAACAGTATACGTTTACAAAATGGCACAAACCAATGTTCAAAATCGCATCGCAATCCGGCATAATCCTATTGAATTTCAATTTGCTTAGGCATATAATTAACTCGTAAGGAAAAGTTACAAAGTCGTTCGGATGTGATGGTCAGAAAATACATAAAAAAAGGCGTGAGTGTGCAAAACTGTAATACTATCATTATAGTATTACAAATTTGCAATAATATCAATACCTTTTTTGAATATTATCCGTACCTTCCTGTTTTTATTTTTGAAGCGGGACGCGTGTGCCTGCCTTGTGAATAGAATCACAGACTGGAAGCTGCGATGCATGCAACGCAAGGGACGCGCGAGTGAATTCGGAATGTCTTTTAACTTTGTCTGCAATATAGGAAAACCTATATTGAGGTATATATTTTTATAAGGAGCGTGTTTTATCTATGAGCAAATTCAAAACCATGGATGGCAACGAAGCAGCTGCATGGGTGTCCTATGCATTTACTGAAGTTGCCGCAATTTATCCGATCACGCCGTCTTCGCCTATGGCCGAACATGTCGATGATTGGGCTGCAGCAGGCATGAAGAACCTCTTTGGTCACCCGGTCAAAGTTTTCGAAATGCAGTCTGAAGCTGGTGCAGCTGGCGCATTCCACGGTTCTTTGCAGGCAGGCGCTTTGACGACTACATATACGGCATCCCAGGGCTTCTTGCTGATGATCCCGAATATGTACAAAGTTGCCGGCGAACTTCTCCCGGGCGTATTCCACGTTTCCGCTCGTGCGTTGGCTAACCATGCCCTGAGCATTTTCGGCGACCACCAGGACGTTATGTCCGCTCGTGCTTCCGGCTGCTGTCTCTTGGCTGAATCCAACGTACAGGAAGTTATGGACCTCGGCGGCGTAGCTCACTTATCCGCTTTGAAAGGTTCCTTGCCGTTCATCAACTTCTTCGACGGTTTCCGTACGTCTCACGAAATCCAAAAGGTTGAAGTTATGGACTTCGAAAACTTCCGTAACCTCATCGACTGGGACGCTGTAAAAGCTTTCCGCAAACGCGCTTTGAACCCGGATCATCCGGAAATCCGCGGCACTGCTGAAAACCCGGACGTTTACTTCCAGCACACAGAAGCCAGCAACAAATACTACGAAGCTATGCCTGATATCGTAGCTGGCTACATGGATGAAATCTCCAAGATCACGGGCCGTACCTACAAACCGTTCAACTACTACGGCGCTGAAGACGCTGAATATGTCGTAGTTTCCATGGGCTCCCTGTCCGACGTAGCTAAACAGGCTGTCGAATACTTGCAGAGCCAGGGCGAAAAAGTCGGTGCTATCAACGTTCACCTCTATCGTCCGTTCTCCAATAAATACCTCCTCAACGTATTGCCGAAGACGGTTAAGAAAATCGCCGTTATCGACCGTACGAAGGAACCGGGCTCCCTCGGCGAACCCCTGTACCTCGATATCGTCGGCTTCGTAAAAGAAGAAGGCCTCAATATCGACGTTATCGGCGGCCGCGCCGGCTTGGGCTCCAAAGACGTTCTGCCGGAAGACATCTTGTCCGTATTCACGGAACTCAAGAAAGAACATCCGCTCAACGGCTTCACTCTTAGCATCGAAGACGACGTTACGAACCTGTCCCTCCCGCGTGCACCGAAGATGCCGCTTGATACGACGGGCCTTACGGCTTGCAAGTTCTGGGGCTTCGGCTCTGACGGCACGGTCGGCGCTAACAAGTCGGCTATCAAGATCATCGGCGACCACACGGATATGTATGCTCAGGCATACTTCGCTTATGACTCCAAGAAATCCGGCGGCGTAACGATTTCTCACCTGCGTTTCGGCACGAAGCCTATCGATATGCCGTACCTCATCGACGCAGCTGACTACATCGCTTGCCATCGCCAGTCCTATGTAAAACGCTTCGACCTGCTCCGCGGCATTAAAGACGGCGGCACGTTCATGCTGAACTGCACGTGGACCGACGAAGAACTGGACAAAGAACTGCCGGCTAAAATCAAACGCGACATCGCTAAGAACCACGTTAAATTCTATACGCTGAACGGCGATGCTATCGGCCAGAAACTCGGCCTCGGCACCCGCATCAACATGGTAATGCAGGCTGCGTTCTTCGCACTGGCAAAAGTTATTCCTCTGGAAGACGCTGTTAAGTACCTGAAAGACTCCATCGTTAAGAGCTACGGCAAGAAAGGCCAGAATGTCGTCGACATGAACTGGGCTGCTGTTGACGCCGGCGTAAGCGAATTCCACGAAGTCAACTATCCGGCTTCCTGGGCTGACGCTGTCGACGAAGTAGTAGAAGGCCGTCCGGCTCCGGAATACTTCAAGAACGTTGCGGCTCCGATGCTCGGCCAGGTTGGCGACGACCTCGCTGTATCGGCATTCATCGGCCGCGAAGACGGCACGATGCCTTCCGGCACGTCCAAATTCGAAAAAGCAGGCCCGGCTCTCCACGTTCCGTCCTGGGATGCTGAAAAATGTATCGGCTGCATGCAGTGCTCCTTCGTCTGCCCGCACGCTACGATCCGTCCGGTATTGACGACGAAAGAAGAAACGGCTGCTGCTCCGGCTGGCTACAAAGTAGCTGCTAAAGCTAAATCCGGCAAAGAATACGACGTTGCTATCATCGTCGACCAGCTCGACTGCCTCGAATGCGGCAGCTGCGTAAACGTCTGCCCGGTTAAGGCTCTCACCATGGTTCCGAACACGGACGAAGAACGTGCTAAGATGGACTTCTGGTACTATGGCACGGAAAAGGTTGCTCCGAAAGCTAACCCGCAGAACAAATACAGCGTTATCGGCTCCCAGTTCGAAACGCCGCTCCTCGAATTCTCCGGCGCATGCGCAGGCTGCGGTGAAACACCGTATGTCAAACTCGTTACGCAGCTCTTCGGCGACCGCATGATGATCGCCAACGCTACAGGCTGCTCCTCCATTTGGGGTGCATCTGCTCCTGTTGCTCCGTACACGACGAACGCTGCCGGCCATGGTCCTGCATGGGCTAACAGCTTGTTCGAAGACGCTGCTGAATTCGGCCTCGGCATGTTCATGGGCGTTGACAAAGTCCGCATGGACTTAGTTGCTAAACTTGACGAAGCGAAAGCTGTCGCTTCGGAAGAACTCCAGGCTGCTTTGAGCGACTGGGCTGCTAACGTACACGAAGGCGAAGGCTCCCGTGAACGTGCTGACAAGCTGACGGCTCTCCTCGAAGCTGAAGCTGCCGGCAAACCGGTTCTCGAAGACTTCCTCGAAAAGAAACAGTTCTTCGTAAAACGTTCTCAGTGGATCATCGGCGGCGACGGCTGGTCCTATGATATCGGTTACGGCGGCGTTGACCACGTCCTCGCTTCCGACAACGACGTAAACGTCCTCGTACTCGATACGGAAGTTTACTCCAACACGGGCGGCCAGTCCTCCAAGGCTACTCCGACAGCTGCTATCGCACAGTTCGCTGCTGCTGGCAAACGCACGAAGAAGAAGGACCTCGGCATGATGGCTATTTCCTACGGCTATGTATACGTAGCTCAGGTAGCTATGGGCGCCGACAAGAACCAGCTCATCAAAGCTCTGAAAGAAGCTGAAGCTTACCATGGCCCGTCCCTCGTCATCTGCTACGCTCCTTGCATCAACCACGGCATCCGCAAGGGCATGAGCAAGAGCCAGACAGAAGAAAAACTCGCTGTCGAATGCGGTTACTGGGATCTGTTCCGCTACAACCCGGCTCTCAAAGAAGAAGGCAAGAATCCGTTCAGCCTCGACTCCAAAGAACCGGATTACAGCAAATTCCAGGAATTCCTCCAGGGCGAAGTTCGTTATGCTTCTCTCCAGAAGGCACTCCCCGAAAAAGCTGCTGAATTGTATGCGAAGACAGAAGCCGACGCTAAGAACCGCCGCGAAACCTATGTACGTTTCCAGAAGGGTTTTGAAGCTTAATCTGCAATGTCTGAACGCTGCATAGCGTACGTATAAAGAAAACTGCTGCACCATATGGTGCGGCAGTTTTTTTTTCATGAAAATAACAGTTTTTTTCATCAATGTCTTTATTTTGAGAATATAACGTGGTAGAATAAGGATATGATTATTGATAGTGATTATTTATGAGAATGCGTTGTGATGTCATGAAAAAAAGATGGCGCGTCATTCCGGCAGACGAAGGCTGCGCGCGCTCATTGTCTGAACAACTCCATATATCACCTATACTGGCGCAGCTTCTGGTACATAGAGGTATCACCTCGGCAGAATGTGGGCGCCATTTTCTCTATGATTCGCTGGAACAGAGCTGCGACCCTTTTTTGATGAAAGGGATGGAAAAGGCGGTGCAGCGCATCTGCCGGGCTATAGAAGGGAAAGAGAAGATTATCATTTACGGAGATTATGACGTAGACGGCATTACGGCTACGTCGCTCCTGTATTGGGTCTTGTCGGATTTGGGCGCCGAGCCCTCTTTTTATATACCCGAACGGCAGAGCGAAGGGTACGGCCTCAACAGAGACGCCGTGCAACATTTGAAGGACGAGCATACGAATGTGCTGATTACGGTAGACTGCGGTATTTCCTCCTACGACATTGTCGATTCCTTCCGCGGCGACATGGATATCATTGTGACGGATCACCACGAGCCGCCTGCTGACATACCGCCGGCCTACGCCGTGCTGAATCCCAAGCAGGAAGGCTGCGCTTATCCGTTTAAGGAGCTGGCCGGCGCCGGCGTGGCTTATAAGCTGTGCCAGGCCTTGTGGCTCCGCCTGTGCGGCGAGTCCCTGGCCGGGTATACGGAAATTGCCGCCTTAGGGACCATAGCCGATTTAGTGCCCCTGACGGGGGAAAACCGGATCATCGTCCGCGACGGGCTGCAGCGGATGAAAGAGGGGTATAATACGGGCCTTCAGGCTCTTCTGGCCGTATCGGGGCTGACGCCTGATTCGATCAGTGCCGGCCGCATCGCCTTTACGGCGGCGCCGCGCCTCAACGCTGCCGGCCGCATCAGCCATGCCGAAAAGGGCGTGCGCCTTTTGCTGGAAACCGATCAACAGAAGGCCGACCGTATTGCCGAAGAGCTGAACGAGCTGAACAAGGAACGGCAGGATATAGAGCACGACATCGCCCGGCAGGCGGTGCGGCAGATTGAAGCGGAGAAGCGAAGGGATGACGGCGTGCTCGTAGCCTACGGGCAGGACTGGCATGCCGGCGTTATCGGCATCGCAGCGTCACGGCTGGTGGAAGAGTATTACCGGCCGTCGCTGGTCATCAGCGTTCACGACGGCGTCGGCAAGGGCTCATGCCGGAGCATTACCGGCTTTAACATGTATGAAGCGCTGCAGTATGCCGACGACTTGCTGATTCAATACGGCGGACATCCTATGGCAGCTGGATTTTCCATACAGGCCGAACGCATTGAAGACTTCCGGCAGCGGTTAATAGACTATGCAGCGGCTCATATGAAAAAAGAAGATTATGTTCCTCAGCTGGCCATTGATGGTGAACTGCAGCCAGATGATATCACCTTGTCTCTGGTCAGCGAGCTGAGTCAGCTGGAGCCTTACGGTATGGGCAACAGCCGCCCTGTATTTTCCCTGTGCGGCTGCACTATTGACGAGGTTCGGCCTATCGGCAGGGATAAAAAGCATCTGCGCTTGGTTCTCCGCAGCGGCAAGCATTCGAGGGTGTCCGGCGTGGGGTGGTCTATGGCGGAGGCCTGCGACGAAATCATGGAAGGCGACTGCATCGACGTGGCCTTTCAGCTGGAGCGCAACGAGTTCAACGGCGTGGCATCGCCGCAGCTCGTCGTGCAGGATCTGCGCGGTCCCGATATTCCTGTCCATTTAGACCGGACAGTCATGATAGATATATATTTGGCCTTGAAAAAATGCATTCCTGAATGGGGGATGCCCGTATGGCAGGTGCAGCAGCGCGCCTTGGCGGCTGAAGGCGACCGGTATGAAGCTCATGCCATTTATGCGGCGATCCTCGTGCTGAAGGAAATAGGCGTTTTAAAAATACGAAGCGACGTAAACGGCCCGTCTTATTACTTTCCCGTCCTCTCCGGGAAAATGTGCCTGCATATGTCGCCGACATATCAGAAATACAGTAAGACCTAAGGGGGAATTTGTATGGAACATAAAGATGCAGCAACGGCCTTTACCGAGCCGGATAAAGCGTTTCAACATTTAATCGATACGATTCACAGCTATCTTCCCGATGCCGGCTGCGACGACGTAAAAAAGGCCTATGCCTTAGCTTCCGAAGCCCATAAGGAACAGCACCGGGCCAGCGGCGAGCCCTATATCCTCCATCCGCTGGCTGTGGCCCAGATTTTGGCGGATATGAAAATCGACACGCGGACCATTACGGCGTCTCTTCTGCACGATGTTGTCGAAGATACGGACTATACGCTGGACGATTTGAAAAATCTCTTCGGCAAGGAAGTGGCCTTCCTCGTCGACGGCGTCACGAAGTTGAGCCGTCTCAATTACCGGACCAAGGAAGACCAGCAGCTCAACAGCATGCGCAAGATGTTTCTGGCCATGGCCAAGGACGTGCGGGTCGTCGTCATCAAGCTGGCCGACCGCCTGCACAACATGCGGACCCTGCGGTACATGCGCAGCGACAAGCAAAAGCGCATCGCCCAGGAAACGCTGGAAATCTTCGCGCCCCTGGCTCATCGCCTCGGTATTTTCAATATCAAGTGGGAATTGGAAGACTTGTCCTTCCGCTATTTGGAACCCGATAAATACTACGACCTGGTAGATCAGATGAAGCAGAAGCGGCACGTCCGCGAGGAAATCATCAACGAAGCCATCGACGTACTGCGCAAAGCCCTGGAGGACGCCCATATCCAATGCGAGATCAACGGCCGGCCGAAACATTTTTACAGCATTTATAAAAAGATGAAAAAAGATAACCGCGATCTCAGCCAGGTATACGACTTGTTCGCCATCCGGGTCATCGTCGATTCCGTTCAGGACTGCTACGGTGTCCTGGGCATCGTCCACAGCTTGTGGAAGCCCCTGCCGTACCGCTTCAAGGACTACATCGCCATGCCGAAGCCGAACAACTACCAGTCCCTGCATACGACGGTCATCGGCACGAGAGGGCAGCCCGTAGAAATCCAGATTCGGACCTGGGAAATGCATCACATCGCCGAATACGGCGTCGCGGCCCATTGGCGGTATAAGGAAGGCAACGCCAACGCCGGCAAGAACGAATTCGACGAAAAGATGGGCTGGCTCCGCAACCTCCTCGAATGGCAGGATACGAGCAATCCCCAGGAATTCGTCAACGCCCTCAAGCTCGACGCCTTCTCCGACGAAGTCTTCGTCTTTACGCCGCGGGGCGACGTCATCGACCTGCCCCAGGGGGCTATTCCCATCGACTTTGCCTACCGCATCCATACGGACGTCGGCCATCGCTGCGTCGGCGCCAAGGTAAACGGCAAGATCGTGCCGCTGGATTACGCGCTGAAAAACGGCGATATCGTAGAAATCATCACGTCTAAGGTCGGGAAGCCCAGCCTGGACTGGCTGAAAATCGTCGGCAGCTCCGAAAGCCGCTCGAAAATCCGCAACTGGTTCAAGAAGGAAAATAGAGAAGACAATATCCTGAAAGGCGCCGAAGCATTGGAACGGGAATGCAAGCGCTTAGGCCACGACTGGAAGGCCATCAATACGGCCGGCCGCCTGGCCCGGGTTGCTAAGCAGATGAACGCCGGCTCGGAAGACGACCTCGTCGCCGCCGTAGGCTACGGCGGATTCGCCGTCAATACGGTCCTCATCAAGCTGCTGGAGCTGCATAAGAAGGAACTGCAGAAGCAGGAAGAAAAGAGCAGCCTGTCCATGATAGAAAAGCTCAAGCCGAAGAAGCCCGTCAAATCCAACGGCACGGGCGTGCTGGTCAAGGGCGAGCCAGGCCTTCTAGTACGGCTGGCCAAGTGCTGCAGCCCTGTGCCGGGCGACCCGATCATCGGCTTTATTACGCGGGGCCGCGGCGTTTCAGTCCATCGGGCCGACTGTCCTAATATCAGCAACAACCAGAACGACATCGACCGCCTCATCGACGTGGAATGGGAATACGGCAGTAATGAAAACTTTGAAGTCAGCATGGAAATCGTCGCCTACGACCGCACGGGCATCATGGCGGAAATCATGGCGGCCCTGGCGGAAATGAAGATTTCCGTCCTGTCTGTCAACGCGAAAGTCAACGACACGAAGAGCGTTACGATTCATATGAGCATCAGCATCAAGGATTTGGCTCAGTTTGAATTCGTCACGACGAAAATCCGGCGCTTGAAGGACGTATACCTCGTACAGCGCTATACAGGAGGACAGCAATGAGAGCAGTAGTGCAGAGAACGCTGACGTCGTCCGTGACGTCGGAAGGCGTGGAAACGGGCCGCGCAGGATTGGGCCTGACGGTCCTGCTGGGCGTGGCCCAGGACGACGACGAAAAGGACGCGCTGTACATGGCGGAAAAGATCTCCAACCTGCGTATTTTTGAAGACGACAAGGGAAAGATGAACCGGTCCCTCGTCGATATCGGCGGCGACATGCTCGTCGTGTCGCAATTCACCTTGTGCGGCGACGCCCGCCATGGACGCAGGCCCAGCTTTACCGAAGCGGCGCCGCCGGAATTGGCCGAAGCATTGTATGAGAAGTTCGTCTCCGCCGTGAGCGCCATGGGCATCCGCACGGCTACGGGCCGGTTCCGGACGGAAATGGTCGTTTCGCTGGAAAATCACGGCCCGGTTACGATCCTCGTAGACAGCAAAAAATTATTTTAGGAGGACACTTATATGAGCATGAAATATATGACAATGATGTTGGGGCCCGTTATGACGAACTGCTACATCGTATACGACAGCGAGACGAAAGACGCGATGGTCGTCGATCCGGCCTGGGATTACGATAAGATTAACCAGGCCCTGGAAGATCACCAGCTCCATTTAAAATTTATATTCCAGACCCACGGCCATGCTGACCACATCGGGGCTCTGCAGGAGCTGCGGAACCGTAAAAACGTCCCTGTATACATCGGCGAAGGCGATAAGGATTTAATCAGCAATTCCAGAAACAACCTGTCCCTGTTCATGGGCCATCCCATCGAATGCGCGTCGCCCGATTACATCGCTCATGAAGGCGATACGATTACCTTGGGTAACCTGTCCTTTACGGTCATTGAAACGCCGGGCCATACGCCGGGCGGCCTGTGCCTGTACGGCGAGGGCGTCGTCTTTTCCGGCGACACCTTGTTCCGCTACTCCGTAGGCCGTACGGATTTATACGGCGGCTCGTCCCGCACGCTCATCAGCAGCATCAACGACAAGCTCATGGGCCTGCCTGACGATACGGTCGTCCTGCCGGGACACGGGCCGGAATCGACTATAGGGGAAGAACGGCGGGGAAACCCCTTCCTATACGGAGGCTGGTAAGCCATGTCTATGTACAAGGAATCCCAGTTCTGGCTGCGCGTCACCCTGACGGCTCTCGCCGGCGCGCTGTTCCTGCTGGTCCATTCCATCTACTGGCCCGTCGTCATATCGCTGATCCTGACGTTCATCCTGATGCCGATGCGAAATCTGTTTATGCGCCTGTGCTACAAGCTGACGAATCGGCGTCTGCCCGCGGACATAGCCATACTCCTTTCGTTTTTTACGTTTATCCTGGTCATGACCGGCCTGACGAACGTCATACTCAAGCCGCTGCTGTATCAGCTGAATTTATTGGCGGCCAACTTCAACAACCTGGTGGCCCAGACGGCGGCGCTGGTCAACCAGCTGGAAAACGAACAGACGCAGTTTTACATTCCCGAGCAGATCAAGGTCATCATCAACGACGCCTTCGTCAAGGTCGGCAATTACGGCGTAGAAGGCGTGACCAACCTCATCCGCTCCGTCTTCGTCATAGCCGGCACGGTCGTGGAATTTTTCGTCGTCCCCTTCATTACGTTTTACTTCATGAAGGACGGCGGCCGCATGGTACGGTCCTTTGTCAATATTTACCCGGAGCACTACCGTCCTCAGCTGGCGGTGGTGTTTGATGAAATACACACGGTGCTGAGCCGCTACATACGCGGACAGCTGCTCATGAGCTGCATTATCGCCACGCTGACCTTTCTCGGCATGTGGGCTATGGGCGTTCCCTATCCCATGGTCATCGGCCTGATTGCAGCCATTACAGAGTGGGTTCCTATCGTCGGACCTATCGTGGGAGCCATACCGGCTATCCTGCTGGGAGCGACTGTCGACCTGACCTTGTCGGTCAAGGTCCTCGTATTTTACGTCATCATCCAGCAGATAGACAGCCACCTCATCATGCCGCAGGTCATGGGGGCAGTTATCAGCCTCCATCCCGTTGTCATCGTCATCGCGCTGCTCATCGGCGGCACGCTGTTCGGTGTGGCCGGCATGATACTGACCGTACCCGTAACGGCGGTCCTGCAGATTTTGTGCAAGCATTTGTGGTTTTACAATACGTATAAAGAAAAGGCGATGAATACATATGGAAACTAACAACACCAGTAAAGAAGAAATCATGAATATCATGATGAAGCGCATGAAAGACAAGATAAAAGATAAGAAATGCAAGATGACGTCGCAGCGGCAGGTCATCCTGCGGGCCTTCGTCGAAAGCGATATCCGCCACATGAACGCCGAAGAGGTATTTGAAATCGTAAAGAAGATGTCTCCGGACATCGGCTTGGCTACGGTATATCGGACGCTCGACTTGTTTACGGAAATGGATCTTCTGAAAAAGCTCGATTTCGACGATGGCTGCAGCCGCTACGAATTGAACGACCGAGACAACGAAGGCCATTTCCATCATCACCTGATCTGCATGGGCTGCGGCAAGGTGTGGGAATGCCAGGACGACCTGCTGGAGACGCTGGAGTCTATTTTGCAGAAGCGCCTCCATTTCCATACGGTAGATCATCAGCTCAAGGTATACGGCTATTGTGAAGACTGTGAAAAGAAACGGGAGGCTGAACAAGGCGAACATGAATAATACGCCGGACCTTCAGACCTACAGCTACAGCGGCCCCGAACGATATCACTCCCTCGTCGGCCAGGTCATGGCCTCCCTGGGCTATGTCGGCGGCCGCGAATGCCGCACTATAGGCGCAGCGGTCGTCCTGGAAGAACGGGACGGCCGTCTCCGTTTGTCCTGCGCCTTCGGCGGCGACGGCACCTGGCGGTCGGAAGCCTGGCTGTCCCGGCCGGGAGCCGAGCGGGCCGATATCAAGGACTGCCTCCTCCATTGGCACGAACAGTTCAGCGGCAAGCCCAAGAGCCCGTGGGGCACTCTCATCGGCGTGCGGCCTACCAAATTAGTTCATCGCCTGTTTGACGAAGGGATGGATGCGGAAGCAGCCCGTCGTCATCTGTGCAGCCGGTATGAGGTGGCGGAAGACACGGCGAAGTTTCTCGTCCAGATGGCGGCGGTGCAGCGCCCCTATGTGACGGGCGGCAAGAAGGATATTTCCGTATATGTCGGCATTCCCTACTGTCCCAGCCATTGCGTGTACTGTTCCTTTCCTTCGCGTCTTATCGGAGAAGAGAACGATGGCGCACTTCAGGATTTTGCCGACGCCATCGTCGCCGATATAGAAGATATGGGCCGTTTGTGCCGGCAGTACGGCCTGCGCATCCGCTCGGCTTACGTAGGCGGCGGCACGCCGACGTGCCTGCCCCTGCCAATACTGCGGCGGCTGATGACGGCCATGAGCTCCGTCTTTGCCGGCGCGGAAGAGTGGACTGTCGAAGCGGGGCGGCCCGATACGGCGTCGGAAGACGTATTGGCCTTGCTGCGCCGCAGCGGCGTGACCCGTATCAGCGTCAATCCCCAGACGATGCAGCAGCGCCTTCTCGACGCCATCGGGCGGCGGCATACGACGGAAGATATATACGACATGTACGAGCGATGCAGACAAATGGCCTTTCCCGTCGTCAATATGGACTTTATCGCCGGCCTTCCCGGCCAAACCGTAGAGGATATGCGGGAAAATATGGAAATTGTTTGCCAACTGCACCCAGAAAATGTTACAATTCATACGTTAGCATTAAAAAAACGGGCGCCTTTATTTCATCACCCCCTGCGGGAGGACATCCCTTCTGCCGAGAAAGTGGGCGCTATGCTGGACGTATGCCGGCAAACGCTGCAGGAAGGCGGCTACGGGCCGTATTATATGTATCGGCAGACCTATATGGCCGCCAGCTTTGCCAACGTCGGCTACGCCTTGCCGGGAGCGATCAGCCCCTACAACATCGAAATGATGGAAGAACGGGGAACCGTCCTGGCCGCCGGGCCGGGGGGAGCGACGAAATTTGTCCGCAGCGACGGCCACAGTCTGGAAAAGCTGTACATGCCTAAGGACATAGACAGATATATAGAGGCTCTGCCGGAAAACATGAGGCAGCGCCGCCGTTTGTGTGCTATCATATATGGAGGAGAGGATTTGTAATGGCAATTACCGCACCCAGAGGTACGCAGGATTTCTTGCCGGAACAAACGGCAGATTGGCAGATTTTAGAGCAGAAAATCCGTCAGATCTGTTCGCTTTACGGGTTCGGCGAAATTCGTACCCCTTTGTTTGAAAGTACCGAATTGTTTTTGCGCGGCATCGGCGAGACGACCGACGTCGTTACGAAAGAAATGTACACCTTCAATGACCGCGGCGGCCGCAGCATGACTTTGCGCCCTGAAAATACGGCGTCCGTCGTCCGCGCGTATTTGGAGCATAAATTATACGGCGACCCGAAGGTTCATAAGTTCTATTACATGGGGCCTATGTTCCGTCACGACCGTCCTCAGGCCGGACGGTACCGCCAGTTTAATCAGTTCGGCGTTGAAGAAATCGGCTCGAAGGACCCGGCCGTCGATGCGGAAATCATCGCGATGGCCTTTCAGCTGTTCCGCGAATTGGGACTGAACGACTTAGTCCTTCATCTCAATTCCGTCGGCTGCCCGAAATGCCGTCCCATTTACCGGCAGAAGCTCCTCGATTTCTTCGCCGATAAAAAAGAGCAGCTCTGCGACGACTGCAAGGCCCGTCTGGAAAAGAATCCCCTGCGCGTCCTCGACTGCAAGGAAGAAGGCTGCAAGCAGGCGGCTGTCGGCGTTCCCGAGCTGACGGACAACCTTTGCGACGACTGCAAGGAACACTTTGCGAAGGTTCAGGAATACCTGACGAAGATCGGCATTCCTTACGAATTGGACCCGCGCCTTGTCCGCGGCTTGGATTATTATACGAATACGGCCTTTGAAATCATGTACGCTCCCTTAGGGGCTCAGAGTACGGTCTGCGGCGGCGGCCGCTATGACGGCCTCATCGAAGAAGTGGGCGGTCCGGCGACGCCGGGCATCGGCTTTGCCATCGGCATGGAACGGCTGCTCCTGACCTTGAAGGAGCAAGGCCTGCTGCCGCCGGTGGAAAAGAAGCGGCCCGTATTCATCGTAGCCCTCGGCGACGCGGCTAAGACGGAAGCCTTCAGCCTCCAGCAGCAGCTTCGTGCCAAGGGCATGTATGCCGAAATCGACACGATGGGCCGCAGCATGAAGGGGCAGATGAAATCGGCGAACCGCCTGGAAGCCGATTATACAGTCATTATCGGCGAAGAAGAGCTGGCCGCCGGTCAGGCTCAGGTCCGCGATATGGCTACGAAAGAGCAAGTCAGCGTTCCGATCGACGGAATTGTTGCATATATGGAAACACATAAGAAGGGATGATTCATTCATGGATACAATGGAAGGTTTGCACCGCTCGCAATATTGTGCTGAAGTCAGCGAAGCGGACAATGGCAAAGAAGTAATTCTGTGCGGTTGGGTGGAACGCCGCCGCGATCACGGCGGATTGATTTTCATCGACCTCCGCGACCGTACGGGTATCGTACAGGTCGTAGCCTCGCCGGATTACGAAGAAGTTTCCTTTAAAAAGGCCGAACAGGTCCGTACGGAATACGTTCTGGCTGTCCGCGGCGTCGTGCGCATGCGCGATAAGGATACGGTAAACCCGAAGATGAAGACCGGCACGATTGAAATCCGCTGCGAAGAGCTGCGTATTCTCAACTCGTCCAAGACGCCGCCGTTCTACATTGAAGATAACATCGACGTCGACGAAAAGATCCGCTTGAAATACCGGTATCTCGACCTGCGCCGTCCGGAAATGCAGAACAACCTCATCATGCGCCATAAAGTAAAACACGCTATGCGCACGTTCCTGAACGAACACGGCTTCATCGATATCGAAACGCCGGAGCTGTGCAAGAGCACGCCTGAAGGCGCCCGCGACTACCTTGTACCGAGCCGCGTCAACGAAGGCAAGTTCTATGCATTGCCCCAGTCTCCGCAGATTTTCAAACAGCTGCTCATGATTTCCGGCATGGACCGCTACTATCAGATTGCCCGCTGCTTCCGCGACGAAGACCTGCGCGCCGACCGCCAGCCTGAATTCACTCAGCTGGACATGGAAATGTCCTTCATGGATCAGGAAGAAATCTTGACGCTCGTCGAAGAAATGGTTCACTATATCTTCAAGGAAACGCTGGGCCACGACGTAGAACTGCCGATTCACCGCATGACCTGGGACTACGCCATGGAAAACTACGGCTCCGATAAACCGGATCTGCGCTTTGACATGAAGTTTACCGACATTACGGACCTCGTCCGCGATACGGAATTCAAGGTATTCCGCTCCGTCGTCGACAACGGCGGCCAGGTCAAGGCCATCAACGTCAAAGGCGACGCCGGCATTCCGCGCCGCGAACTGGACAACCTCGTTGAATACGTATCCCGCTACGGCGCAAAAGGCCTGGCATGGATCTGCTTCATGGAAGACGGCACGCTGAAATCGCAGGTTAAGAAATTCCTCGGCGAAGACACGCTCCAGGTTATCGGCGAAAAGTGCGGCAGCGAAAAGGGCGACTTGGTCCTCATGATTGCCGACAAGCCGGCCGTCGTCGCGGCAGCTCTCGGCGAACTGCGTAAGGAAATGGCCCGCCGCATGAACATGATCGACGAAAGCAAATTCGCCTTCACCTGGGTCGTCGACTTCCCCATGTTCGAATACAGCGAAGAAGAAAAACGCTACGTCGCCATGCATCATCCGTTCACGGCTATCCGCGACGAAGACCTGGATAAACTGGAAACAGATCCGGCCCACGTCTATGCCAAGGCGTACGACCTCGTTCTTAACGGCGTTGAACTAGGCGGCGGCTCCCTCCGTATTTACCAGCCTGATTTGCAGCAGCGCGTATTTAAGGCCATCGGCCTTACGCCGGAAGAAGCGGAACAGAAATTCGGCTTCCTGCTCCGGGCCTTCGAATACGGTGCTCCTCCTCACGGAGGCTTGGCCTTCGGCCTGGACCGCATGATCATGCTCATGCTCAAACGCAAGTCCATCCGCGACGTCATCGCCTTCCCGAAGACGCAGAACGCTATCGACCCCATGAGCGAAGCGCCGTCGGAAGTTACGAAAAAACAACTTCACGAACTTCACATTCAGGTAGAAGAAGAACTCGTCAAGAAATAACAGTCGCATTACAGAAAAAGGTATCGGCATGGCCGGTACCTTTTTTATCAGATAGAAAGGAAGTTGAGCAACGTGAAACTGCAATATGTAAAAGCAGACCCCAGCGGCAATACGACCCTGTTTGTTCTGAACGGCGTCGCGCCGGAACAACGCAGCTCCTTGGCGGCAAAGCTCCTGAAAGACAAGGGCGTCGACGCCGAGCAGGTCGCGTATTTATCCATGGCGGAAGGGCAGCCGCTGCGCGTCGACATGATGGGCGGCGAATTCTGCGGCAACGCGTCCCGCTCCGCCGCGGCCTATACCTTGCAGCTCGCCGGCGGAGATAGGGGCGAATATGCCGTGTCCTGCTCGGGCTGTGAAGGCATTCTCCAGGCCCAGGCGAAAAAGCGCCCCGACGGGGCCTACGACGCCTATATCGAAATGCCCCTGCCCTTGTCTGTCGAAGCAGTTCTTCTCGACGTAGGCGGCATGCCGAGCCGCTTTTTCCGCGTCGAGCTGCCGGGCATCGTTCATTTCGTCCACTTTGCCTCTGAAGCAGAAATGGAATACAAGGACATGTTTTGGACGGCCTTGCAGGACTATGCGTCGGACGAACAGCTGGACGCGTTCGGCCTCGTCCTCTTTGACCCGGCTCATCTGCATATGGTTCCCGCCGTATACGTGACGGCGACGGATACGCTGTACTGGGAACAAAGCTGCGGCTCCGGCTCGGCGGCCGTAGCGGCGGCCCTGGCCTGCGTAGGCAAGAAGAACGTGTCCTGCACGATTCAGCAGCCTGGCGGCGCAATTGCTATCGCCGCAACTGTAGAAGGCGAAGACAAGGAGCTGCGCAGTATTTTTATCGGCGGCCCTGTATCCTTCGGCGACGTACAGGAAATCGATATATAATCATACTGCGTATGGCATGTAAGCCGGTTCTCTGTGAACCGGCTTCTTTTAACAGCATACTAGCCGACATGGGCCAGGTGATTCCCCCTTTTTGATTTTTGCGGAGCCGGGCCGTATCCCATGATGAAGGGGCAAATGTCATTGACAGTATACGGAGAATTCTTGTATAATAAGTCCATAATCATGTGACTGACGGAAGTGGAATCAACCACGGGGAGCATGATTGACGCGAAGCCGACCGTCTGGGCAACAATTTCCAGAAGTGTCGGTATTTTTTTATGCTACGAACAGGAGTGACGCAAATCATGGCACAGGTATTAAGCGATATTGAAATTGCACAGCAGACCGCGCTGGAACCGATCGTAAAGATTGCGGAAAAAGTCGGATTAACTGACGATGATTTGGAATTATACGGTAAATATAAGGCAAAGATTTCCTTTGACGCTATTAAGCGCCTTTCGAAAAACGAAGACGGCAAGCTCGTCCTCGTCACGGCTATTACGCCGACGCCGGCCGGCGAAGGCAAGACGCTGACGACGATCGGCCTTGCCCAGGCGCTGAACTACATGGGACATAAGGCCGTCGTCGCTCTGCGCGAACCGTCCCTTGGCCCCGTATTCGGCATTAAGGGCGGCGCTGCCGGCGGCGGCTATTCGCAGGTACTGCCGATGGAAGACATTAACCTCCACTTTACCGGCGACATGCACGCTATTACGGCGGCCAACAATCTTCTGGCCGCTGCCATCGACAACCACGTTCATCAGGGCAACGCCCTGCGCATCGACGTGCGCCGCGTCATTTGGAAGCGCGTCATGGACATGAACGACCGAGCCCTGCGCAACATCGTCGTCGGCATGGGCGGCAAGGTCTGCGGGTTCCCGCGGGAAGACCACTTCATGATTACCGTCGCCTCGGAAATCATGGCGGCCCTGTGCCTGGCCAGCGACCTCATGGACTTGAAGAAGCGCATGGGCGACATCACCGTAGCCTATGACTTGGACGGCAACCTCGTGACGGCTCGTCAGCTCGGCGTCGAAGGCGCAATGGCTATCCTCATGAAGGACGCTATCAAGCCGAACCTCGTCCAGACGATTGAGCACACGCCGGCCCTCGTACACGGCGGTCCCTTTGCCAACATCGCTCACGGCTGCAACTCCGTCGTCGCTACGAAGCTGGCCCTCAAGATGGGCGATATCGCCGTTACGGAAGCCGGTTTCGGCGCAGACCTCGGCGCGGAAAAATTCATGGACATCAAGTGCCGTTTCGCCGGCATCAAACCGAACGCCGTCGTCGTCGTCGCGACGGTTCGGGCTCTTAAAATGCACGGCGGCGTAGACAAGAAGAACTTGCAGGAAGAAAATATCGAAGCCTTGAAGAAGGGCTTTGCCAATTTGGCTAAGCACGTGGAAAATATGCGTACCTACGACGTTCCCGTCGTCGTCGGCATCAATAAATTTGCCACCGATACGGACGCGGAAATCGCGACGCTCCGCCAGCTTTGCGCCGATTACGGCGTCGATGCGGCCCTCAATAACTGCTGGGCCGAAGGCGGCAAGGGCGGCGTAGAATTGGGAGAAAAGGTACTGCAGCTCATCGCCCAGCCGCAGACGCCGTACAAGCCGCTGTACGACGTAAACGACACCATCGCCCAGAAGATGGAAACGATCGTCAAAAAGATTTACGGCGGCGCAGGCGTCGTCTTTGAAAGCAAAGCGCAGAAACAGGTGGCTGAGCTGGAAAAATTCGGCCTCGACAAGATGCCTCTCTGCGTAGCGAAGACGCAGTATTCCTTGTCCGACGACCCGGCTCTCCTCGGCGCGCCGAAGGACTTCACCGTTACGGTTAAGGAGGTGCGCGTCTGCACCGGCGCAGGCTTTATCGTCTGCCAGACCGGCGACATTATGACTATGCCGGGATTGCCGAAGGTTCCCGCTGCAAATAGAATGGATATCGATGAAAATGGCGTTATTACAGGATTGTTCTAAGCCCGATTTCAGCCGCTTTCAGTCCATGCCCCTCGACGCATTACTGGAAGCGACGGCCTCCAAGGAGCCCGTTCCCGGCGGCGGCGGCATCGCGGCCATGACGGCGGCCTCAGCGGCGGCCCTCGTCGAGATGGTGGCAAACCTGACCCTCGGCAAAAAAGGGTATGAAGACGTGGCCAAGCTGATGGAGTCCATCAGGGAACAAGCCCGTAACCTGCGCGTCCGATACCTGGTCGGCATTGCCGAGGACGCGGCGGCCTTCGACGGCGTGATTCGGGCTGTGCGGCTTCCCAAGGATACGCCTCGCCGGGGAGACATCGTGCAGCAGGCGTTCAAGGAAGCGGCGGAAATCCCCTTTTCTCTGGGAAAGGATATTTTCGTCCTCGTGCAGCTGGCGGAGCAGACCGTGCGCTACGGCAATAAGTGGGTCATTACGGACGGAGCCATTGCGGCCATGAACGCCCGCTCTGCCATGCGGTCGGCTTTTTACAGCGTCCGCGTCAACTTACAGTCTATTACGGACGAACAGTACGTGCGGGATATGACCGAGGCCATTCAGCGCATCGAACGCGAAGCGGCCCTGTTGGAACAGCGCGTAGAACGGGAATACGAAAGAAGATAAACAATATATATAAAACAAAGCCCTGCCGTGAAAGAGGATACTTTCACGGCAGGGCCGTTTCTTTATGGATATAGTGGTTTAGAATTCGTATGTCGTCCCCGGTTCGACGACTTGGACGGGAATATTGTACTTGCTTTCCGTAAGCTGCTTATATTCCTGCGGGTCGGCGTCGATGACCGGCCACGTCTTGTAGTGGACGGGGATGACGAACTTCGGCTGAATCCACAAGGCCGCTAAAGCCGCGTCGTCTATGCCCATGGTAAAGTTGTTGCCGATGGGCAGGATGGCGCAGTCGATCTTGCCGAAGCGGTCGAGAATTTTCATGTCTGAAAACAGGCCCGTATCGCCGGCGAAGTAGACGCGCTTGCCGCCGAATTCGACGATGACGCCACAGGCCATGCCGCCTTCGACGCCCGATCCGTGAAAGGCCGGCGTCAGGCGAACCGTACCGAAGGGAAAGGAAGCGCTGCCGCCGACGTGCATCGCGTGAGCCTGGCAGCCTGCGGCAGCCGCTTTGCCCGCAACTTCGGCCGTGCTGATGACTAAAGCGTCGTTTTTCTTGGCGATGGCTTCGACGTCGCCGTAATGGTCGCCGTGGGCGTGGGTCAAGACGACGTACTGACAGTCAATGTCGGCGGGACAGACGCTCGTCCACGGATTGTCCGTAATAAACGGGTCGAAGAGAATCGTAGTCGTTTCGTCAGACAGCGAAAAGGCTGCGTGACCGTAGTACGTGAATTTCATGGGAGGAGCCTCCTTATTTTTCCGGTTCCCGATGGCTGGTGCTCCAGGTCTTCCATTCGTCAAAGAAGGGGCGCATCGCTTTAATCGGAGCGGGAGCGCACATGGTTGAGTCCAAGGCGTCGCGGAGTTTGGCTTCGTTGTCGCCTAAGGGATAGATGGTCTTGTATTCGTCGTATACGCTCCAGAAATCGCGCATGTGCAGGTTGGCGTACGTTTCGCCGTAGATTTTGAAGCACGAATCGCACAAGGTGATGAAAACGGCTTCTTCGTCGTGCTGTTTGGCGTCGTCAAAGGCGCAGCAGCGCGTGTACAGGCGGATGTTGCCGAACAATTTCCGCAGGTAATCGTACACTTCCGAAACCATGGCGGGTTCCAGCTGCATGAGGCGACAGCCGGGGGCAAAGTAGATGGGGTACTGGGCAATGTTATCAAATGTATCCATGTAAAAACACCTCTCTCGATTTTTGAAAATAATAATCAAAGAATAATTATTATCTACATTATATCATGCATGATAAAAAAAATCAATGAATACATGGCCGGCCTTTCCTCTTGTGCTCCTACGGGAAATCTTGTACAATATTTGTTGGAGAGTGATTGATACTATGCATATTGTAATGGTAGAGCCGGAAATTCCCGGCAATACGGGCAACGTAGCCCGGTTATGCGCGGCGAATAAGATGACGCTGCATTTGGTAAAACCCTTGGGGTTTTCTATCGACGACAAGCATTTAAAGCGCGCCGGCCTTGATTATTGGCATCTCGTAGACGTACAGGTTCATGAAAACTTCGAGGAAGTGCTGGAAAAATACAAAGGCCACCGCTTTTTTTATTTGACGACAAAGGCAAACCAGTGTTATGCCGATATTCAGTTTCAAGAAGACGACATGCTCGTCTTCGGCAAGGAAACGAAGGGCCTGCCGGAAGAATTGCTCAAACAGTATCCGGACAGCTGCTTCCGCGTGCCGATGGCCGAAGAAGCTCGGAGTCTGAATCTGTCGAATACGGTCGCTATCGTTTCATATGAAGCGCTGCGCCAGCTCGGATTTCCCGGCATGGCCAAGGGCGGCGTCGGCATCGATCATTTAACATAAGGAAAAGGCGGGAAACAAGAGTGGAATTATACGATAAAGCCAATGAGTTGGCAAAAGCGATTCAAAATTGCAAGGAATACGTAGAACTGGTAGAGGCGGGCAAGGTGCTGGCCGAAGACGAAAAGACGGCCCATTTGGTGCAGGATTTCCTCATCATGCAGGCCCAGCTGGCTTATGCCGAATCCATGGGCAATAAGCCGATCCGCAAGAAGATTGAACAGCTGAATCGCATGGCGGAACAGCTTAAAAAGAACGAAACGGCTATGGCTTACCTGCAGAAATACAACCGCTGGCAGGCGATGGCTGGAGAAGTGTATCAGGTAATTCAGAACGCAATGGCAGAAGGAATGAGCATTCTTGATAAATAAGTACGCATTGACAAGTTTTGCGGCGCAGATGAGCAAGTATACGCCGATGGACAACATCATTCTCGACGCGCCCATGAGCGAGCATACGACCTTTGCCGTCGGAGGCCCGGCCGATATTTTGGTCCTGCCGGCGTCGGTAAAGGAAATGTCCGTGGCCATCCGCATCGCCCGTTCCCTGGAACTGCCCGTGACGGTCTTGGGCGGCGGATCGAACGTCCTCGTCCGGGACGGCGGCATCCGCGGCGTCGTCATCCAGCTGAACCGCCTGAAGAAGGTCTTGTCCTGCCATGACGGCAAGATGCTGGTCAGCGCGGGCTACATGCTGAAGGATATTTGCCAATTTGCCCAGGAACAGGGATTGACGGGCATAGAATTTGCCTGCGGCATACCCGGTACGCTGGGCGGCGCCGTCTTTATGAACGCCGGCGCCTACGGTGGCGAAATGAGCCATGTCGTGTCCCGCGTCCGTACGGTCAGCAGCACCGGCGGCGTCCATACGTACAGCGCGCCGAATCTGGGCTTTGGCTATCGCCAGAGCCGATTTCAGAAATCCCAGGAATTCGTCGTTGAAGTGGAGCTGCTCCTGCGGCCCGGCGACAAGGACGAAATCCAGCGCACCATGGACGACCTCATGCAGCGGCGGCGCAGCAAACAGCCGCTGGAAATGCACAGCGCCGGCAGCACCTTTAAGCGTCCTCCAGGATACTTTGCCGGCACGCTCATCGACCAGACCGGCCTGAAGGGCCTGTCATGTGGCGACGCGCAGGTATCGACGAAGCACGCCGGCTTCGTCGTCAATCGGGGCCATGCCTCGGCCCGCGACGTCCTGCAGGTCATTCGCGAAGTGCAGCGCCGCGTCGAATTGGCCCACGGCGTTCATTTAGAGCCGGAAGTGCGGATTATCGGCGAGGACTAGGCGATAGGGGAAGAACTCGTTTTGCATCGAGTTTTTTCAGCAGCTGTCTGAAATTTAACAACATAGCTTTGCAGCGCAGCTATCATGGATATATGACATATCTTGGCAATATGTCATATATCCATTTTTTATGGTTCTTTGTCAAATGTTGGGGTATATGCTCCTGTTACAGTATTTTGTAGCTTCC
>USGG01000019.1 GCA_900554215.1 uncultured Megasphaera sp. | reverse complement strand
TGACGGTAAAGGGCGACAGCATGAAAAACGCCGGTATTTTTGAAGGCGATATCCTCGTCATACGCCAGCAGCACACAGCGGAAAACGGTGAGATCGTCGTAGCCCTCTTGGACGACGAAGCTACGGTCAAGCGATATTTCCGCGAAGCCGACGCCATTCGCCTGCAGCCGGAAAATGACGACTATGCGCCTATTTACACGCAGAACTGCACGATTTTGGGAAAAGTAACGGGCTTATTCCGTAAATATTAAGAAAGATGCTTTTCCTGATTATATACTCACTTTTGATTATCCTAAAAATACATCCCCGCATTACAGCAGAAATCTTCTGCCGTAATGCGGGGATATGTTTTGTCCCGATATTCTTATTTTTTGCTGCGAACCATTGACGGAAGTATACCGACGGCGCAGAGAATCGTAAAAATGACGAAGGCAAGTTGAATATTATCGGTCAGCATAGTTTCTCCGCCCGTACCAGTCCGTGACATGACCAGTGTAACGATAGCCACGCTGAGAACCTGGCCGACGAGCCGTACCGTACCGATCATAGACGAGGCCATGCCGACGTATTCTTTCGGAACCGATTCCATGATAGCGTTGTTGTTGGGCGCTGTGAACAGGGAAAAACCGATACCGATGATAAGCAGGCAGGCCAGCAGAATCCACACGGACTGCAGAGGCACGTCATAGGCCAAAAATGCCAGCCCCACGGCAATGCAGCCCATGCCGGCCGAAGACAGCAAAGCGGCCGATATATGGTCGGACAGCGAACCCGTGACCGGTGACAGGACGGCCATCAGTATAGGCTGAAGGAGCAGTATCAAGCCGGCGTCGCGGGACGTAAAGCCTAAAATACGCTGCAGATACATGGACAACAGAAAGCTGATGGCAAAGGTCGCACTGTAATTCAGCATCGCTGCAAAGGATGAACAGGAAAAGGTCCTGTTGCGGAGAAACAGCTGTATGGGGATGATAGGATTAGCCTGCTTTTTTTCCCAGCGGAGGAACAAAGCGAATAGCGTCATGCCGCCTAGGAGGACGTATTTAGCATATCCTAAATTCAGGATTTCCGACAGGCCGAACATCATGAGAATCAAGGCGATGGAATAGGCAATCGCTCCTGCCGTGTCGAATTTTCCCTTGGCGTCGGCAATCCACTCCTCTTTCATGAAGGCTATCGTCGAAAGGACCGCGACGGCGCAGAAAAAAGCGATAAAGTAGAAAATGCTCTTCCAACCGCAGTAGTAATTCAGGAAGCCGCCGATGACCGGCCCCAGGGACAAGCCGCAGTATACGGCGCTGACCGTAAAGCCCATGGCTTTTCCCCGCCGCTCCGGCGGATAGACCAGCGTGATGATGGCGAAGCTCGTCGCGAAGATACAGGCACTGCCGATGCCCTGCAGCACGCGCAGGGCGATGAGGCCGTAAATGGACGAAATAAAGGAAACGCCTAAGGACGATATCATGAAGATAGATGCGCCCCAGAGAAATACACGCCGCTTGCCGAACTTATCGGCTATCTTGCCGATCGGCATAATGCATATCGTCGAGGCAATGAGAAATACTTCGATAACCCATCCCAAGTGGGATTCTGTTACCTCATACGTCAGGCCGATATCCGGCAGGGCTAAATTCAAGGCGCTGCTCGTGAAGGGATTGATAAAAGAAACAATCATGACAATCGCTAAAATGCGGTTTTCATATGAAAGATGAGAAACCATATGCTATCCTCGATCCTTTGCTGTCGTTTTTTTTATTATAGCATAGGTTTACTGCAATGCGTAGGTCTTTATCTCCTGCACGGAGACGTGCACGGCTCCAGCCGGATGATTTTATCCAGCTGCTGCATCTGAAAGGGCTTATATATTCCTTGTAATCCGGTTGTACTGCCGCTGAGGGCTACCTGAACCATGTCCTGCAGGACGACAGCCCGCCTCACAACGCGATGCCTCCACTGCCTCTCCTGCAGCTGCGCCGCCAGATAATGCCGGGCAGCCTCATATTCCTTACGGATGATGAGCCAGCGGGCCTGCGATAAGAAGTGAAACTCGGCGGAAACGCTGATGATCGGATGATATTGCTCCCAGGCGGCGTAAAACTGGTCCTCCCGTCGATGGCGCTGGTAAAAGGTTAATAATGCCGTATACATGTGAGTAAAGCCGGGAACTCTTTGCTGGAACCTACGTCGGGCTGCATCGATTTCACAGGCATAGCCGTAATAGCGCTCTGCCAGGCGTCGAGCGTTTTCTTTGTTGTGGCAAAGGGAAAATTGTCCGGCGCAGTCGAAAAGCTTACCTAAGAGATAGTATATATCCCACGATTTCTCGTAGACCTGTTTGGCTTGTATGACGGCGTCCATGTCTTCGATATGGCGCGGCAGGCCTTCTATTTCCAGCACCCGCTCCAAGCAGTTATAGATGCGGCGAAGCCGGGCCAGGTGACCGCTGCGGCTGCCGTATACGCTGCTCGGTACAGAAAATACGAGCATCAGTTCTTCCAGTACGAAGGAGTTAAGGGAAAACGATTCCAGACCGCAGCGGGACAAGCCGTAGCAGGCGCGGCAGTACAGTCCTTTATCGGCTGCCCCCCATTTTTCCAGCAAGGATACGGTTTCGTCATATACGGCATAGGCCTGCTCCTTTTGCCGGCAAAGCGCGGCAAAATCGCCTTGTCCTTGTCCATCTTTGGCGTTTCTGTATAATATCTGCGCATAACGGTACAGCAGCTCCGGCTGCCGTCCCTTTTCCAGCAAGCGTTCCAACGTATCCCTGGCCTTCTGAAAGCTTTCTTGCTTACCATACGGCAAATCGCCGAATGGCCGGCTCGTAAATCGTACCATATAATCCCGGTAGTATAGAGAAGCCAATCCCTGGAGCGCGCATCGGTCGTCCCGACGCTCCGGATCTGCTAATACGGCACAATAGGCCTGTTCTGCCAGCTGAATCAGACGCTTATTCCCCGTCTCTTTACGCAGTTGTTCCGCAAACTGCAGGCATTCGTCCCAGCGCTTCTGCCGGATGTGCTGCATCAGTTGTTGTTCCTGCCGTTCTATCTTGTTCATACTTGCCGCCTCCTTGTCGATGAAAGGTTATTCTTATTTATAGTATGCCGAAGAATGATTAAACTTTGACAAGAAAGGCATTAAAGTTATATTAAAGTGTATGGACCTTATCATTTTGCATTTGTCAAGAGGCAATATAAAAGAGACGATATGCGGTAATATCCGTCTATCGTCTCTTAGTATGTACAAGTATTACATATTTTTAGCGCGGAGCTCGTTTAAAATAGCCTGCACGCGGGCGGCGCTGTCGGCGATGGCAGCGACTTCTTCATGGCCCGTGCGGCGTACCTTGATTTCTACGGTCTGATCGGCAGCACTCTTCTTGCCTACGGTGATGCGGACGGGATACCCGATAAGGTCGGCGTCGTTGAATTTTACGCCGGCCCGTTCGTTCCGGTCGTCAAACAGGACGTCGACACCCATGCCTTTCAGCTGCGTATACAACCCTTCGGCAATCTTCATCTGTTCTTCGTCCTTGCTGCTGACAGGTACGACGACAACTTCATACGGCGCGATGGCTACAGGCCACATGATGCCCTTATCGTCGTGGAACTGTTCGATAGCCGCGGCAATCGTACGGGTTACGCCGATACCGTAGCAGCCCATGACATAGGGCTTGGCTTTGCCGTTCTGGTCGAGGAAGGTCGCGTTCAGGGCTTCGGAGTATTTTGTGCCCAGTTCAAATACCTGGCCGACTTCAATGCCCCGGACGATGTCGATAGGCGCGCCGCAGTGCGGGCAGACGTCGTCTTTGGTCATGAGGCGGATTGTAGCGACTGTGACGTTTTGGAAATCCCGTTTGGGATTAACGTTTTTATAATGATAGCCGTGCTTGTTGGCGCCGGTTACGCCGTTCGGCACGTTCATAGCCGTCGGGTCTACGATGACGTAAAAGCTTTCGTTATCCGGCGTATCTGCGCCCATGGGACTCATATAGCCAGGCTGGAGGCCGTGAGCCTTCAGTTCTTCGTCCGTCGCCGGTTCAATCGTATTGCCGCCGACAAGATTCTGTACGGCTACGTCGTTTACTGCATGGTCGCCGCGGACCATGCAGAGGACCGTTTTTCCGTCTACGTCGAAGGCGACGGCTTTAATCGTCTTTTCTACGGGAATTTGCAGGAAGTTGGCCAGCTCTTCGATAGTCGAGCAGTTAGGCGTTTCGATGAGCTCTACGTCAGCCGCATCTTCAGCCGCCATGTCCAGCGTATTGGGGACGGCCTTTTCAATATCGGCGGCATATTGGCACTTCGAGCAGGAAACGACTTCCGCTTCGCCGGCTGCGGCCAGGGCCATGAATTCATGGGTGTGGCTGCCGCCGATTTGGCCGCTGTCTGCTTCTACGGGCTTGAAATTCAAGCCGCAGCGCGTAAATACGCGGTCGTACGCGTCATACATAATCTGATAGGTCTTATGGAGGCCTTCTTCGTCAACATCGAAAGAATAGGCGTCCTTCATGACGAATTCGCGGCTGCGCATGAGGCCGAAGCGGGGACGGATTTCGTCGCGGTATTTGTTCTGCATCTGCCAGAGGATCAGGGGCATCTGCTTATACGAACGCAGCTCGTTGCGGAGAAGCGTCGTAATCAGTTCTTCATGAGTCGGCCCGAGGCAATAGCCGTTGTCGTGGCGGTCCTGCAGCTTGAACATTTCCGGTCCGTAAGCGCTCCACCGGCCCGATTCATGCCAGATTTCGGCAGGCTGCATGATGGGCATCATGATTTCCTGGGCGCCTGTAGCGTCCATTTCTTCGCGGACGATCTGTTCGACTTTCAGCGTCACGCGGCGGCCCAAGGGCAGGAAGCTGTACAAGCCGCTGCCGTTTTTCCGCAGCATGCCCGCTTTCAGCATATATTGATGGCTGGCAATCTCAGCGTCTGCCGGAATCTCCCGCAGCGTCGGACTATATAATTTTGATGCTAACATAGACTTAAGACTCCTTTGTAATAGATTTATGTATTTCTTCCAGCAAGGCCGGTACGAGTTGGCCTTCAGGCACGCTCTTCAACACCTTGCCGTGGGAAAAGACGATGCCCATTCCCTTGCCGCCGGCGATGCCGAAATCGGCTTCCCGCGCTTCGCCGGGACCGTTGACGACGCAGCCCATGACGGCGACTTTAATCGGCGCCGTTATACCGGACAAGGCTTCCTGTACTTCCTGGGCCAAGCCGATTAAATCGACTTGGGTGCGGCCGCAGGTTGGGCAAGAAATCAGCGTCGGCCCGAAGGTCCTGAGCCCCAGGGACGTGAGAATCGTCTGTCCGGCCGCGATTTCTTCTGCCGGGTCGCCCGTCAGGGATACGCGGATCGTGTCACCGATGCCGTTGTACAAGAGATGGCCGATGCCGATGGCCGACTTAATGCTGCCCTCGCGGACCAGCCCGGCTTCCGTCACGCCTAAATGCAGGGCGTAAGGAACCTTTTCGGCCAGGGCCGTGTAGGCTTCGATCATCAGCGGCACGTCGGACGCCTTCAGGGAAATGACCATATTGCGGTAATCCAGCCGTTCCAAGATACGGATATGGCGCAAGGCCCCTTCCACCATGGCTTCAGCCGTAGGATGACCGCCGTTCGCTTCCAGCAGGTCTTCCGGCAATGAGCCGGCGTTGATGCCGATACGGATGGGAATCTGGCGCGGACGCACCTTTTCCACTACCTTTACGACGTTTTCATCGGCGCCGATATTGCCGGGATTGATGCGCAGGGCGTGAACGCCGCTGTCTACAGCCTCCAAAGCCAGCCGATAGTCAAAGTGGATATCGGCCACGATCGGCACGGGAGACACGGCGGTTACAGCCTTTAATCCCTTGGCAGCAGCCATATCGGGAACGGCAAACCGCACGATTTCCGCGCCGTATGAAGCCAGGCGGCGCACGTCGGAAACGGCCCGTTCCTCATCGGCAGGAGTAACCGTCGACATCGTCTGCACTGAAATGGGAGCGTTGCCCCCTATCGTAAGATTCCCGACAGTTACGGGAAGTGAATGTCTTCGTTTCATAGTAATACGGCCTTTCTAAAAACGGCTGATATCCTGGAACATGGCGAACAAGAACAGCGCTCCCAGAATCACCATGCCCGTCGCCTGGATGTACTGAAGCGCCTTTTTAGGCATCCGCCGGCCAGAAATTCCTTCTAAAATCAGCAGGATAATGTATCCTCCGTCTAACAGCGGGATGGGCAGCAGATTCAAGATGCCCAGGTTGATGCTCAGGAAAGCCGTAAAAACGAGAAGATTTACAAAGCCTACGGACGCTACCTGTCCTGCCAGCTGGGCTACTCCGATGGGTCCGGCCAGGTCAGCCTTCGTTTCGCCGGTAATCATTTCGTAAATGCCGACGAGCATGAGCTGACAAAGCTGCCCCGTCCGCTGAACGGCCATACCGGCTGATTCAAAAAATCCATGGGACTGCTTCGTTATGACCGGCATGATGCCGAGGGTAGCGCGCTGCGACTGGCTGTCTATCTGAGGGATCATGTCCAGGCTCAGCTCCTTGCCGTCTCGTTCGACGACGACGGTGACGACGGCTCTGCTGTGTTCGGCTACGGCCTGAGAAATATCGCTCCACTGCGTAATAGCCGTGCCGCCAATGGATACGATGCGGTCGCCCTCCTGCATATCGGCCTGGCTGGCCGCGGAATTTTCAATGACCGAGCCAACGACGGCCTGAGGCGATACGGTCATCGTGCCTACGGCAAAGGTAACGCCCCACAAGATGAGAATCGCCAGCAGAAAGTTCATGATGCCGCCGGCGGCAATGACCAGCAGCCGGGACGGAACGGGCTTATTCAAAAACGACCGTTCGTTCAGCGGCTCGTCTTCGGTCATGCCGGCGATGCGGTTAAATCCGCCTAAAGGGACGGCCCGCAGGGAATACAGCGTCGAACCGTAGGTGCAGCTGTAAATCTTGGGACCAAAGCCGATGGCAAATTCGTCGACCTGCATGCCCGTCAATTTCGCTGTAATGAAATGTCCGAATTCATGGACAAATACGATGAGACTGAATACAAATACAGTCGCTGCAATGGTAATACCCAATGTCCCAACACCTTTCTACAGTAAAGACGCCGCGCAGCGACGTGCCCATTCGTCAGCACTGCGAATCGCGTCTAAGGTGACGTCGCGGCATATCGTATGGCGTTCCATGACGGTGCGGACGACGTCGAATATACGTGTAAAAGAAATTTCCCGCCGCAAAAAGGCGTATACGGCAACTTCGTTCGCACCGTTCAGCACGCAGGGCATTGTACCGCCTGACATCCCCGCTTCATAAGCCAGGGGCAGGGAGGGAAATTTTTCAGGATCCGGAGCGAAGAATTCCAAGCTTCCCAGCGTTTTCCAATCAATAGCTTTAGCTCCGCGCACGGGATGCCGCTGCGGATAGGTAAAGGCGTATTGAATCGGCAGCCTCATATCGGGCATTCCCAGCTGGGCAAGGACGGAGCCGTCTGTGAATTGTATCATCGAGTGGATGATGCTCTGAGGCTGAATGACGACTTCGATGCGGTCATAGGGCATGTCAAACAGCCAGTGCGCTTCGATGACTTCCAGGCCTTTATTGAACATCGTCGCCGAGTCAATCGTAATCTTGCCGCCCATGTTCCACGTCGGATGCTTGAGGCACTGCTCTACCGTAATGGACGGGAATTCTTCCAGAGAGCGGTGAAAATGGGGGCCGCCTGATGCCGTAACCAGCAGCTTGTCGACTTCACTGCTGCTGCGTCCTTCCAGACATTGGAAAATCGCACCGTGCTCGCTGTCGACGGGCAGAATGCGGACGCCGCGGCGTGCAGCCTCGGTCATGACCAGCTCGCCTGCAGCCACAAGGGTTTCCTTGTTGGCCAGGGCGATATCCAGCCCCTTTTTGATGGCATGGAGCGTCGGTTCAATGCCGGCAGCTCCGACTAAGGACGTCAGCACCATATCGGCTTCACATTCGTCGATGAGCTTGAGCAGGCCTTCGGGCCCGGAGAAAACCGTGCACCTTTCGCCTACTTCCTGCTGCAGCTTTTCGGCTGCCGACTTATCGGTCATGCAGGCGAAGGCCGTACCGTGGGCCTGAATCTGGCGAGCTGCCAGCTCCCAGTTCGAATGGGCGGCGACGGCGGCAAGGGAAAACAGCTGCGGATGAGCTTCTATGACGTCGACAGCCTGGGTACCGATTGAACCCGTACTGCCAAGGATGATAATTTTCTTCAATACAGGGCCTCCTCTCAGGCGATGAGCGTGAGATATACGTATACGGCCGGAGCGGCGAACAACAGGCTGTCAAAGCGGTCCAGTACGCCGCCGTGCCCCGGAATCAGAGTCCCCGAATCCTTTACCTGGCAAACTCGTTTCAGTATCGATTCTACCAAATCGCCGAGAGGAGCCGCCACGGCGATGATAATGCCGATAGCTAAGGCATGGATGAGGGAAAACTGGAAAATAAGCGAAAAGACAAGGGCTGTGACAACAGTACCGATAAAGCCGCCTAAGGCCCCTTCCTGCGTTTTGCCGGGGCTGATAGACGGGCAAAGCTTATTTTTTCCCTTCACCTTTCCTACGGCAAAGGCAAAGGTATCGCTGGCCCACGTGGAAAAAATCAGGAGAAACATGAAAAATCGCGCCGGTTCCAGCATGACGGACGAAAAGGCGTCCGTTATATACGAGGCAATCTGCCCGTTTCGCAATGCCAGCATGGCTAAAAAGCCTCCGCTTACGTACAGCAGACCGTACAGCGTATAGGCGCTGTCTACGGGTTTTATCTTCCCATGAAACAGGACGGTCTGCAGCAGCAGCCACAGCATGGCGGCTACGGCCAGCAGCATCATCACCTTTACGCTGCCGAACCAATAGGCGGCAAAGAAGCAGACAATCCATCCCGCTCCCAGCCGTTCCGACAAATTCGCGCCGAGTTTACGGACCAGATTGCAGTACTCATGCCATCCCAAAATAGCCAGCAGGATCATCATGAAAAAAAACAGCCAGTCCCCTTCATAGATAATCCCTATCGTCAGGGCGCCGCCTATGACGCCGGTTATAATTCGTTTTGCCAACATATGTTTTGTTTACCTACCTTATTTCAAACCGCCAAAGCGGCGTTCTCTGCCCTGAAAGGCGAGAATCGCCTCTATAAGCGTCTCTTTTGTAAAATCAGGCCAGCACAAATCGGTATACCAGAATTCGGCGTAAGCCATCTGCCACAACAGGAAATTGCTGACCCGTTTGTCCGCACCAGGCCGGATGAGCAGGTCCACGTCGTTTTCCGGCGCCGTGTATAAATACGAAGCCAGGGAATCTTCCGTAATATCCTCCGGCTCCAGCCGGCCGGCCTTGACGTCGGACGCCAGCTTCTGCATGGCCTGGGTCAGTTCCAGGCGGCCGCCGTAATTGACTGCGACGTTCAAAATCAAGCCCGTGTTCCCGGCCATGTTCTGTTCCGCTTCGTCAAAGGCCTGACGGAGCGACGGGGAAAGGCGGCTCAAATCGCCGATAAAGTGCAGGCGCACATTATGCTCGTTCAATTCCAGAAGGTTTTTGCTCAGGTATTCCTTCATGAGCTTCATAATATAGGAAACTTCCTCGTCGGGCCGTTTCCAGTTTTCCGTCGAAAAAGCGTATACCGTCAGCACCTTGATTCCTAATTCCCCGGCGGCGGCGACGATTTTCTTCAGCGTGTCCGCGCCGGCCCGATGGCCGTAGCTGCGCGGCATACTCCGCCGTTTAGCCCAGCGGCCGTTGCCGTCCATGATGATGGCGACGTGGCGGGGAATATTGTTCGTATCGAGCAGTTCTATTCCTGTATGCTGTTCTTCCTTCTTCTTTTTTCCTAAAAAGTTAATCATTCTTGCACTTCTCCACCTTGCAGCATGCGAGTTACGCTTTCGCTTTTCTTCAAATTCGCGTTGACCAGAAGATATACGACGCCGTTCCGTTCACGGGCCCGGACGACGTAGGGATCTTCTTCATCGCGGGGAAAAAAGCGGCTTCGCGCCGTCGTGTGCTCTACCTCATACGGCATATTTTTTTCCTGTAATACAGATATGGCATACCGTAACGGCATGCCAATAAAATTTCGTATATCCATTATACTTCCATGACTTCTTTTTCTTTTTTCGCTTTGATTTCGTCGATCAGCTTGATTTTCTTGTCCGTCAGCTTCTGGATATTTTCCTGTGCTTCCTTGCTGTCGTCTTCCGTAATTTCCTTCTTCTTTTCCATCTTTTTGATGGCGTCGTTCGCATCACGGCGGATATTGCGGATGACGACCTTGGAATCTTCAGCATCCTTGCTGACTTTTTTGCTCAATTCTTTACGGCGTTCTTCCGTCAGCTGGGGAATTTCCAAGCGGATCATCGTGCCGTCGTTGTTCGGGTTTAAGCCCAGATCAGATTTCAAAATAGCCCGTTCGATATCACCGAGCATTTTCCGTTCCCAAGGAATAATTGTAATGAGGCGCGGTTCCGGGGCGGATACGTTTGCGACCTGTTTAATCGGCGTAGGCGTACCGTAGTAATCAACGCTGATACGGTCCAGGAGCGTCGTGCTGGCCCGGCCGGTGCGAATCGATGCCAAATCGCGCTTCAGCGCTTCTATGGTCTTATCCATCTTTTCTTCGTTCTGCGTTAATAAGGTTTTTACGTCCATACTATTCACTTCCTTAATCGTAATAATGGTATATATGTATATAATACAGCTTTTAGCCTTCTTTGTCGACTAATGTTCCCAAATCTTTTCCACTGGCAGCGGCAATAATATTGCCTTCGACGTCGATGTTGAATACGACGATGGGAATGTTATTGTTCATGCACAGCGTTGTAGCCGTTGCGTCCATGACCTTGAGTTCTTTATTGATGACGTCCATGTAGG
The DNA here is from genome assembly GCA_900554215.1 of uncultured Megasphaera sp. Lineage (GTDB taxonomy): Bacteria > Bacillota > Negativicutes > Veillonellales > Megasphaeraceae > Megasphaera. Next base: position 20,528 of record USGG01000019.1, on the reverse strand, counting down.
ACAAGCGGCGGAACATCTTCGCGTCGGGATTGAGTTTTGGGTCGCTGTCATATACGCCGTCTACGCCGTTCTTTGCCATGAGGATCGCGTCGGCTTCGATTTCTGCTGCCCGCAGTGCTGCCGTCGTATCCGTAGAGAAATAGGGATTGCCCGTGCCGGCGCCGAAGATGACTACGCGGCCCTTTTCCATGTGGCGAATTGCCCGGCGGCGGATGTACGGTTCTGCAACCTGCTGCATGTTTATAGCCGTCTGTACGCGCGTCGCAACGCCGTTCTTTTCCATAGCGTCCTGCAGCGCCAGGGCATTCATGACCGTTGCCAGCATGCCCATGTAATCGGCCGATACGCGATCCATGCCTTTTGCGCTGCCCGACAGGCCGCGCCAGATATTGCCGCCGCCTACGACGATAGCTACCTGAATGCCCAGCTTATTTACTTCTACGACCTGCTTGGCGATCGTTTCGACCGTTTCCGGATCAATGCCGTATCCCTGGGCTCCCGCCAACGCTTCGCCACTCAATTTCAATACAATGCGATTATATTTTTTCGTTTCCATACCAAGGCCTCCTGCTCCCGGCGCTGCCGCGCCGTATAAAGTCACATTAGAAAATAAGAGAACACGAAAATGGTGTTCTCTTATATGCAGTCTTATTTAGCTTGTGCCATAACTTCGGAAACGAAATCGTCGTTGCGCTTCTGGAGGCCTTCGCCCAATTCGTAGCGGGTATAACGGCGGATGTCGATTTTTTCACCGATCTTAGCGATATTTTCAGTAATAACCTGCTGAATCGTCTTGTCGGAATCTTTGATGAATTCCTGGTCGAGCAAGCAGTTTTCTTTGTAGAATTTTTCGATGCGGCCGACAATCATCTTTTCGACGATTTTTTCCGGTTTGCCTTCGTTCAGAGCCTGCTGGCGGAGAACTTCTTTTTCATGTTCGAGAACATCTTCCGGAACGTCTTCTCTCTTGAGGTATGCCGGGTTAGCTGCAGCGATCTGCATTGCAATGTCTTTGCAGAGGTCTTTGAAGTTGTCCGTCTGGGCTACGAAGTCCGTTTCGCAGTTGATTTCTACGAGAACGCCGATACGGCCGTTGCCGTGGATATAGGAGTAAACCAAGCCTTCGGCTGCGATGCGGTCTGCTTTTTTAGCAGCAGCTGCCAAGCCTTTTTCGCGAAGGAAGTCGATTGCTTTATCCATATCTCCATCCGTAGCTGCGAGCGCTTTTTTGCAGTCCATCATGCCAGCGCCAGTTTTTGTTCTTAAATCTTTTACCATGCTTGCTGTAATAGCCATCTTAGATATTCCTCCTAAATGTAATATACAGTTTGAATAAAGGTAAGGAATGAAGCACTCCTTACCTTTATATAGTGAGCCATGTAGTTCTCAAAGGGCCGATGTCTTAGTTTTCTTCAGCGACAGCTTCCGTTTCAACAGCTGCTTCTTCAGCGGCGCCTTCTTCAACCTGTTCGCCCTGGTTACCTTCCAAAACAGCGTCGGCGATCTTGCCGGTCAGCAATTTTACGGCGCGGATAGCGTCGTCATTTGCCGGAATCGGGTAGTCGATGAGGTCGGGATCGCAGTTCGTGTCAACCGTAGCGATGATGGGGATGTTCAGTTTACGGGCTTCCGATACGGCGATTTCTTCTTTTTTCGGGTCGATGACGAAGAGAGCATCCGGAAGTTTCTTCATGTCTTTGATGCCGCCGAGGTATTTCTGGAGTTTTTCCATTTCGTGTTTCAAAATGGTAACTTCCTTCTTCGGCAATACGTCAAACGTGCCGTCTTCAGCCTGTTTTTCCAACGTCTTCAAGCGCTTTACGCGTTTTTCAATCGTCTGGAAGTTGGTCAGCATGCCGCCGAGCCAGCGTTCGTTTACATAGAACTGATTGCAGCGTTCGGCTTCATTTTTAATGGATTCCTGAGCCTGTTTTTTCGTGCCGACGAAAAGAATTTTACCGCCTTCAGCAGCCAGGTCGCGTACGAAATTGTAAGCTTCGTCCATTTTCTTTACGGTTTTCTGCAAGTCGATGATGTAGATGCCGTTGCGTTCCGTGAAGATGAAACGAGCCATTTTAGGGTTCCAGCGGCGAGTCTGGTGACCGAAATGAACGCCTGCTTCTAATAATTGTTTCATAGATACTACTGCCATAATTGTTACTCCTCCTGTTGTTCCTCCGCCCGGTCATCGCCTGCCGTCACTGCCAAGCAGCACAGCTGCAGGCTCACCAAGCGTGCGTATTTTTAAGCATAGTACTTAAACCTTTGCTATTATATCACATTGTCTTAGAGTGCACAAGCCGTTTTTGCGCAAAAAAAGCCGCTCCTGCATGTACTGCCCGGAGCGGCTGCGCCTCTATTCCAAAATATATACCGGCACGGTGCGTCGTCCGAAAACTATGCAGGAATTATAATCCTCCATGCACAAGTCGATGCGGTTTCCTAAAATATCTCCGCCCGTATCTTCGGCAACGGCTACGCCGTATCCCGGAATATATACCCGTGTTCCCAAAGGAATGACGTTGGGATCGACGGCGACGACGCCGTAACGGGCGACGGTACCCATCTTGGTAATGCCCGCACCGTTGCCGTCCGACGGCAGGTACGCCGTCGCTTCCATCGTAAAGACTTCCTTATACTTGGATACGTCTCCCGTGTTGAGCGTTACGGTTTCCTGTGTGCCTACGCGGCGGATCAGGGGCTGCATTTCCGTCACCAGCGTCGTGGAAACGACTTCCTTCCCGACGACCTGGCCGTCGAGACTGATGATATGGACGGTGACCTTCTTGCGTCCGTTCATCCCTTCCTGGACGATTTCTTCCTGGCCCTGGCTCAGGTTTTCGTCAGGGATGCTTTCAATGGCAAAGGGAACGACTTCATCTTCCGTGATTGCCTTACGGGAAATATTCCCAATTCGTATCGTCATATTAGGAACGACCGGTGCGGACGTATCGCCGTAAGGACGATAATTCTCCGCGTCGTATCCATATTGTTCGGCGACCTCCTGAACGGTCTTTTTGGCCGACATAACAGTCTGTTGTTTGCCTTTATGTTCCAATATGACGGGAACGGCCCGGCGAACCGTAACGGCAGTTCCTTCTAATAATTCGGATGTGGACATTTCAATTTCATCATATGGCCCGAGCGCAATATTATTTTCGCGCATCAGCGCGTCGGCATTGACGGCGTGAGTATATACGGAACGAGTCGCGCCGTCGGTCTGGATCGTGACAGATTTTCCTTTGTCAATAAATCCAGCTAAGGAAACTATGATTAATAAAGCGACTAAGGTTGCATACATGCGAGTAATGGGCCCTTGATATCGTTTGTTCATCAAATCCCTCCTAACTGGAAATCATTCTATCAAAGGCCTGTTACCCTGTCAATTTTTATTGGTTAACAATAGTGACAAAAATGAGGTAAATATCATATCTTCAGCACGATTGTCAACATTAAAGGGCCTGTGAAAAGGCTGTTTATACTGCGTGATAAGGGCGATTTTGAGAGAGCTTTACATGGTTTCCCACATTAAAGTAAAATTTTTTCAAAAAAGTATATTTTTGTGGTGAAAAAATCCTGTTTTTCTTGCAAAATATATCCTGTCCCCCACTTTCCTCATATGCCGTCCCTTTTATATTGTTTTTCTGCTCCATGAAAGCGCAAAAAACGTCCCCTCCGCAGGGAGAGGACGTCGAAGGCACAGCGCTTAACGGCGCTTGCTTTTCTTATGCTTTTTGTGTTTTTCTTCTGCTTCATGCTGGAGCATCATCTGGGCGTGAATCGGCGCTGCATCGGCCGGCCGTTCGTCGGCAATGTAGCGGTACGTGCCGTCGGAATTCATGGCGTAGGCCTTGACGTTATCGTTGAAGTACAGCGACAGGATTCCCTTGATGCGTTCCTTATGGGGACCGTATTCAACGGGGATCATCAGCTCTACCCGTTCGTTCAGGTTACGGGGCATCCAGTCGGCCGACGAGATGAATACGTCTTCGTCCCCGTTATTATAGAAGTAGAATAAACGGCTGTGTTCGAGGAACCGGCCGACGATGCTGTGAACCTCGATGTTTTCGCTGATTCCCGGCAGGGCCGGCCGCAGGACGCAGATCCCGCGGACGATGAGATGGATTTTGACACCGGCAGCCGATGCTTCGTACAATTTAGCGATGACCTCCTTGTCGAGGAGGGAATTCATCTTGGCGACGATGAGGGCTTTCTTGCCCTTTTTAGCCCAGGCCGTTTCTTGTTCTATCTTTTCATAAATCCGTTCGCGCAGATTCAGCGGCGCGACGGCCAGTTTATTCCACTGCGGCGGGTCGGAATATCCCGACAGGAGATTAAAAAAGGCCGAGGCGTCGACGCCGATGAGCGTATTAGCCGTCAGGATGCCTACGTCCGTGTAAATGCGGGCTGTCTTGCCGTTGTAGTTGCCCGTCGCCAAATGGACGTAACGGCGGATGCCCTCTTCTTCACGTCGGACTACCAAGGTGATTTTCGAATGGGTTTTCAAGCCCATGATGCCGTAGATGACGTGGCAGCCAGCCTTTTCCAGCTTGCGGGCCATGAAGATGTTGTTTTCTTCGTCAAACCGGGCCTTAACTTCCATGAGAACCGTGACCTGTTTGCCGTTTTCCGCAGCTTCTGCCAAAGCGGCGATGATAGGAGAACGGCTGCTGACACGATATAAGGTCTGCTTGATAGCCAGCACGTTCGGGTCTGTAGCAGCTAATTTGATAAAGTTCTCTACCGTATCAAAGGTTTCGTACGGATGATGTACCATAATATCCTGCTTGGCAATGGCCGTCCACATATCAGGCGCGCCTAGTTCTTCCAATTCGTACGACGGCTGAGGCGACGCAGCAGGATAACGGAGATGATCATACCCCTCGATTCCCGTAAAGGAGAAAAATACCTTGCAGTCCAAGGGGCCGGGAATCATATACAAGTCCTTGTCTTCCAGCTGCAGCTCTCCGCGCAGGAATTCCCTGACCATACGGCTCGCCGACTGGGCCAGTTCCAGGCGGACGGCTGCGCCCTTGCGCCGTTTCTTCAAGGATTTTTCTACTTCTACGAGCAAATCCTCTGCCTCGTCGTCAATGTCCAGGTCGGCGTCGCGGGTTATGCGGAACGGCACGGCTTCAAGAATATCGCAGCCCAGGAAGAATCGGTTGGCATAGGCGCCAAGAATGTCTTCCAGAAAGAGGAACTGCTTCGCATCGCCGGCGGCTACGGGCACCTTGATGATGCGGGGAATAACTGGCGACGGCACGGGCAAGATGGCCGTCTTTACCGACGTATCGCCCTGTTTCTTGCGCAGCAGGACGGCCAGATTCAGGTTCAGGCTGGCAAGGAAGGGAAAGGGATGGCTCGAGTCGACAGCCATGGGCGTGACGACGGGATAAATTTCCCGCTCAAAATAGCTGTCCAGCCAGATACGCTGTTCTTCATTCAGCTCGTCGACACTGACAAAATGAAGGCCTTCCTGCTGCAGCTTGTCCTGGATGACAGAATAATACTTATACTGCTGGTCCACCAGCGTATGTACCATGGACTGGATAGCTTCAAACTGTTCCTGCGGCGTCATGCCGGCAATGTCGATGTGCTTGACGCCGCTTTCGATGAGATGCTTGACGCCGGCCACGCGTATCATGAAGAATTCATCCAGATTCGACGCGGCAATGGCCACGAAATTCAGCTGCTCCAGCAAGGGATTGGACGGCACGATGGCTTCCCGCAGAACCCGTTCGTTAAACTTGATCCACGTACATTCCCGGTTTAAATAATTTTCTGGTTCTGTATACTTCAAAATAGTCACTTATCCTTTCAGTAATTTAGGCGAAATGCCGAAGACTTCAGCAAAATTGACAGCCGTCTTCATGAACGTCCACCGTTCCAGGGAAATATCCAAATCGGAATGATAGCGGACGATGAGTTCGTTGCCGACCAATTCGGCCTGTATGCGTTTTATCTTTCCTAAATGGCTCTTGTCGAGAGAATCGGCCAGGCTGAAAATCGCCACGAGCTTGGCTGTCGTAATCTTTTGTTCCGGCGACAGGACGTCGTACATGTCCGACGAATCCTGCATCACGCCGCCGTCGGCGTAATAGGCAATGTTGGCCAGCACTTCCTTTTCTTCATCTGTAATGCCGAATAGATCCGTTTCCATGACGAGATGATACGTGCAGAGATTGTGCTTGCGGATGTTGACGTATTTGCCCGTTTCATGGAGGATCGACGCCAGCTGCAGCAAGTAGCCGCACGAGAATTTCAAGCCGATTTCCTTATATACGGCGTTGAATAAAATACTGCAGAACTCACCTACACAGGAGGCGTGATCCGGCGCGTACCAATATTTGCCGGCGATGCGGCGCGTCAAGTTGAGCAGCAGCCCCCGCTGATGGGCTACGTAGGAATTATCGGTCTGCTCAGCTACGTAATGCATGGAATAGCCTTCCGTAAAGGTCGTGCTCATCATGACCAGCAGGTCGACGTCGATAATGCGCAGGAGCTCGTAATACAGTAGCAGCGTCGGCATGATGACGTTGGCCAGATTTTCCGAAAGCTTGCAGCGCTGCATGAGCTTAAACGGCGTGATGCCGTGGAAGGAGTTGACGAACTGGCGCAGCTCGTCGGCCTTGATAAGGCGGACGCCGTTCGTTTCTTCCTTATGCATGAGCTTGCCGATGAGCGTTGCCGCCCGGCCCGACAGGACGATGTATTTGATATCATGATGGCGCACGCTGGCCCACAGAGGAGACAAGGCGCCGTAGATGTATTCGCGGGCCGCCGTCGGGAATGTCAGCTCTTCCCGCTGCTTAGGCGTGAAGTTTTCCAAAATGCGCAGCGAGCCGATGTGGACGTTTTGCTGGAACAGGAGTTCGTCCGATTTCCAGCAGGTCAGCCCTACGCCGCCGGACGTAATATCCAGCAGGAGGACGGCCTTGTCGGCAAAGTTGAATTTCCCCTTCAGCACGTGATAATACAAGCCGAAGAATTTATAGTAAATTTCCTTGGCCATGCGCACGACAGTGACGCGGAAGCCCGTGCGGAAATAGATTTGATCAATGACGTTGAGCAGGTTGTCGGCTTCGCGGATCGCCGTCGTCGACAAGACGCGCACGTCTGTGACGTCGTAGTCCCGCAGGAGCTGCTTGAATTTATTTAAAATCGTGCAGATTTCGTTGAGAGACTGGAAGCTGACGTGATGGCGCGTAAAGACTTCCCCGCCGTACTGGACTTCCCGCGATACATTTTCAATGACCTCCATATCGTCCAGCGACGAATATGCGATGATTTTCAAGGTCATATTGACCGTGCCGATATGTATGATGCCAAATTGCCGCTTGGCCTGATATTCCATAGTAGTTCCTCGCCTTCCTTGCTGATGACGCGGAGACTCTCTCCCCGCCGTCTCTTCATATATTATACATGAAATACCGGCAATGGTGGCGATCTTTTTGTATAATTTGTGTAAAAAATGAAAAAAACTTGTATAATAGGCGGCTCTGCAAAAAATACGGAAGAATCCTCCCCATTTTCTTTAGTCATACGAATTATTTCCATTTCGTTTTAACAGCAAATTTTGCAAAATCGTTTCATCGTCTCGGCAAGATGTAGTATAATAACAGAAGATTATGGATTACAAAGAAAAGAGGTATACAATGGAAAAATTAGCCATCATCGACATGGGCTCCAACTCCATCCGGTTTGTCGTCCTGCAGATAAACGACAACAAATCGTATTCCTTCCTGTATCAGGAAAAAGAATCCATACGCCTCGGACAAGGCCTTACCCAGACGGGCGAACTAAGCGACGCCGGCATGGAACGGGCCATGAAATGCTTAAAGGTATATAAGCACATCATGGAGGTTATGGAAATCCAAAACTGCATCGCCGTCGCCACCGCCGCCGTGCGCAACGCCGCGAACGGCGACGAGTTCCTGAAGCGGATTTACGCGGAAACGGGCGTAGCCATGACCGTCATTACAGGCGAACGGGAAGCCTATCTCGGCTATTTGGGCGTCATCAACACCATCGCCATGAAGGACTTTCTCCTGTTCGACCTGGGCGGCGCCAGCGTCGAGCTGACTCTGGTTCAAGACGGCGAACCGGTTCATTCCGTTTCCATCCCCATCGGCGCCGTAACGGTTACGGAAAAATTCAATCTCCAAGGCAACGTAGACGCAATCGCCCTGCAGGACTGCCTGAAATTCGTACGGAAAAAGCTCCTCGCTGCCGACTGGATTAAAAATCTGCACCTCCCCCTCGTCGGCATCGGCGGCACGGCTCGTACTTTTGCTAAGATGGATCAGCGGACAACGAATTACGAGCTGACGAAGGTGCATAATTATATCTTACCGGCAGACCACTTCGACGCCCTGTATACGGAAATTACGACGCGGACCAGCGCCAACCGCAAGAAGATCCCCGGCCTGTCAAGCGAGCGGGGCGACCTCATCGTCGCCGGCGCCGCCGTCATCAAGACCCTGTTCGATACGGCAGGCAGCCCGGAACTAGTCGTCAGCGGCTGCGGCCTGCGCGAAGGGCTGTTCTTTGAATACTATACCTCTTACTTCCACCTGCCTGCGCCTCGTTTCGACGATATCCTGAAATTCAGCATCCGCAACTTCGTCGGCACCCTGGGCGGCATCGTCAACGAATCTCACTGCCAGCAGGTCACCCATACGGCAGGCCTTCTCTTTGACCAGCTGAAAGACCTGCACGGCTACGGCGAGCGGGAACGGCTGTACCTCACGACGGCGGCTCAGCTTCACGACGTAGGCAAAATCATCAATTTCTACGATCACGCCCGTCACTCGGCCTTCATGATCGGCCACGCACCCCTGTACGGCCTGACGCAGCGCGAACAGCTCATCGTCAGCTTCATTGCCGGCTTCCATCACGGCATCAGCCGCAAGACCCTGCGGGCCTACCGCTACGCCAACATGGTCACGGCAGAAGACTGGGCGATGGTCCGCAAGCTCTCCACCTTCCTGGCCTTGGCCGAAGCATCGGACATCACATACGAGCAAGTCGTCCAGGATATTCACGTCACCACTGCGGAAAACGTGGCCGTCGCCGTCATCACGACGGCTCCCGGCGTAGCCTACAACGCGGCGGACTACGAAATGAACCAGCTGACCAAGCAATTCAAAAAAGAATTCGGCATCTCCCTGCTCCTCGTCTGGAAGTGAGCCTGTAGGGAGGCCATGTAAAATAGTATAAAGAAAGACACTTTCCAACGACATGTCAGAAAGTGTCTTTTTTATGTCTGTATATCAGGTATCTTATAGGTTAGCGGATCGATACGTCTTCGCCGGCGAGGATTTTCTTCATCGTCCGAGCCGGGCACATCTTGCCGCACATTGTGCAGGTGCCTTCGCATTCGGGCTTGCTTGATTCATAGTAGCGGCGAGCCTTTTCCGGATCGATGGACAAGGAAATCATCGTTTCAAAATCGACTTCCACGCGGGCCTTGCTCATAGCGTCGTCCCATTCCTGCGCACCGGGGATGCCCTTGGCCAGGTCGGCGGCGTGCGCGGCGATGCGGGCGGCGATGATGCCTTCCTTAACGTCGTTTACGTCGGGCAGGCGAAGGTGTTCGGCCGGCGTAACATAGCACAGGAAGTCGGCTCCGGACGCGCCGGCAATGGCCCCGCCGATAGCGCTCGTAATGTGGTCATAGCCCGGAGCGATATCCGTGACGATGGGGCCCAATACGTAGAAGGGCGCGCCGTGGCACAGGCGTTTTTCGATCTTCATGTTGGCGGCGATTTCCGTCAGGACCATGTGGCCCGGGCCTTCGATCATGACCTGGACGTTGTGTTCCCAAGCCCGTTTCGTCAATTCGCCGAGGGTAATGAGTTCTTCAATCTGAGCTGCGTCCGTCGCGTCGTGGGTGCAGCCGGGACGGCAGGCGTCGCCCAAGCTCAGGGTAACGTCGTATTTTTCGCAGATATCGAGGAGACGGTCATAGTATTCATAGAATGGGTTTTCCTGATTGTTCATTTCCATCCAGGCAAACAGCAGCGAGCCGCCGCGGGATACGATGTTGGTCAGGCGGGGGTTCTTCTTGATGCGTTCAGCCGTCTTGCGGTTCATGCCGCAGTGGATGGTCATGAAGTCTACGCCGTCTTCTGCGTGCTGTTCGACGACGGAGAAGAATTCGTCTACAGTAATATCCTTCAAGTCTTTTTCCAGCATGCCGACAGCGTCATACATGGGAACGGTGCCGATCATAGCCGTAGACATATCGACGAGCTTGCGGCGGAATTCGCGTGTCTTGCCGAAGTTGCTCAAGTCCATGATAGCTTCGGCCTTCATGTTGATGGCGTTCTGCACCTTCTGCAGTTCCAATTCATGGTCGTTATGTTCCGGCGATACGCCGAGGTTGACGTTGATTTTCGTGCGGCAGTCCTGGCCGACAGCTTCCGGCGAAAGGCTGGTGTGAAGCTTATTGGCCGGGATAGCGACCTTGCCTTCGGCTACGAGCTTCATGAGCTTTTCCATAGGCATTTTTTCTTTTTCCGCAACGATTTTCATCTGCGGCGTGACAATGCCTTTGCGGGCTGCGTCCATCTGTGTTGTGTAAGTCATAAAACGTACCTCCTGCTAATGAGTTTAACCTAAATATAGAAAAGAATAATAGAAACAGGTAAATAAAAAAGCTCACCTCCGCAGGTGAGCTTTATAATCCCGTAAAGCTTCCCTACGTCGGCATTATCCGAATCAGGTACATGAGGGACAAGCGCGAATCCAAACGCTTTCTCAGCCTTGCGGCGCCCCTAGCTTTTTTAGTTATCTCGTCTTATTATAATATACTTGCGCAGGGAATGCAAATATAAATTGTCACGGGACAGTGTCAAGTTGTTGCGGGTATTTTTTGACAGGAAATTTTTTGATAGTTTGCTCAATTTATTGCTGCTAGAGTTCACACCATGGATACTACGCAGCAACATGTCGCCACACATTACCATTACAGGATTTACTTCCGTATACTAAAGTTTCCCTGCAATTATTTTACGCTGTCCGTGTGTATATCATTTTTCAGATATCATTTAATAAAAAGTTGCCTGATTTTTAATCGTTACCCTGTTTCAGCGGTCCATAAAAATACGAAGCCGTTGCACCGCCGTCGACGAGGAAGTCAGAGCCTGTAATAAACGCTCCTTTTTCACTCAGCAGCAATTCCGCTACATGAGCTACTTCGTCAGCTGTGCCAGGTCGTCTTGCGGGACATTTTGCAAACATATTCTTATAAAAATCTCCGCGCGGACCGTTAAATTCATCCAGCGCCAAGGGCGTTACGATGATGCCTGGGGAAATAGAATTAATGCGCGCTCCCCGCATTCCCCACCGAACGGACTCCGCCATCACCCGTTTTACGTTGCAGCGTTTAGCCAGTTGATACGCATGCAGGGTATCGCGGATACGCGAAGGCTGCAGCATATCCAGTTTCAGCAGGTCTTCGGCTGGAGTACAAGCCAGCAGCTCGTCCTCTTCCGGTGCCAGAGCCGGCAGGCGGTGCCCCGACTGGCTGGAAATGGTCACGCCGGCTCCGCCGTCGGCAATAACCTTGCCGACCTCTTCCAGCAGGACGGCTGTACCGTACAAGTCGACTTTCAAAATCGTTTCAATCGAAGCCTGGCTCGGGGACACGCCGGCGGCGTTTATGAGTACGGCAATATCGCCATATGAGTTTCCCGCGCCGACATATTTCCGAATCGACGCGCAGTTTGCCAAATTCATTTCCATAGGAACGGCATCGAATCCGGCTTCCTTCATTAGCTTGGCGGCGCATTCCGCTTTTCCAAACGTTTTATCTCCTATGACAATCTTCATTCCCGCTCCTGTACGGCGGGCGATGGCCATGCCAATTTCTCCGGCTCCCACCCATAGCATAACGCGTTTCGTCATGATAATTCGCTCCTTTACGGTAAATCATATATAAATAAATGCAGCAGACAGTGTGATCTACACCTAACATTATAGAAATATGATTCATAAACAGCAATCTCGATTTTATCGGTAATGCATAAGTACAGCTTATGAAAATAAAAAATGCACCTCCGTTAAGAGATGCGGGCAGCGAGTTTATTCACGACATATTAGGTTTCGCAATGTTTCAGCAAATTCTTCAATATAGTAATGGCTATGCTCCTTACGCCAAAACAGGCAATACGTACGATATAGCCGCCGTTCTCCCTGACAGATAGGCAGCCGCCGTACAGACTCATGAGCCGGCGGCAGCGTGCCGATACGTTCAACAGGCAAAAATCCCCTGTTGCCTAACACCATCAGCCGTCCTTCTTCCAACGTAGAAGCAAACAGATAACTTCCGCCGAAATTCAGCGTCGTTTCATAATATTCCTGTTCTACGCGCCGCTGCTCTTTCGAAGAAATCAATATGCAGGGAACCGATTTTAAGTCCTGCAGCTGTACGGACTTCTGGCCGCTTAAAGGATTTTGTACGGATAATTCAGCATAGCAGCCGCATGACAAAAGCGGATAATTCACGTAATCGTCGGAAAAAGCTCGCCGCTGATCGCTTAAAATAATATCGACGCCGCCATGGCGAAGCAAATCATACAGTTCTTCATGCGTACCATTTACAATATCAATGGACACTTCGGGGTATATCTGAGAAAATTCCGCCACGGCCTGATATAATTCCTGGCCGCCGTAACAACGCAGATAACCGATGCGCAATACCGATTCTGCAGCCTGTCCTATCCGAGACGTTTCATGACATATATCGTCGATTTCTTTCTGCAGTCCCTTGCAGCGCATATAAAAGTATTCGCCGGCCGGCGTCAGGGAAAAGCGGCGTTTCTTCCGTATCAAAAGGGATACGCCTAATTCCTTTTCCAAGGCCTGTATCTGCTGAGATACGGCAGACTGCGAAATATAACATTGCTCCGCAGCCTCCGTGAAGCTTCCGCAGTCTACGACGGCCACAAAATACTGTATTTGCCTGAGCAACATCCCTATCGCCACCTTTTCCTAATCTAGCATCTATTATATCGCAAGGAAATTCAGAAACACAACGACACGTCAAATTTTTATCAAAGCAAAGCGGCAATGCTATCAAAAAATACGCCTCCGGTTTTGCTGCACATCAGCCAATTCAGGACAACTTGTTTCCGCCATCGGCATAATTGAACCTCGCAAGAATTCGTCTTCATACCGCAGACAACTTTTCATGCACTCAAAAACGGAGCCGCCGCATCTTTCATCTGCACGGCAGCTCCGTTCATATTATCATAATTATATAAGCAATCTCATAGTACGTTACACATACCCCAGCTCGCACAGGCTCGTAAAGGTCCCGTCGCCGATAATGATATGGTCTAGAACGGGAATTTCCATGATATGGCCGGCCTGGGCGATTTGTCTGGTTACGGCGATGTCGTCGCTGCTGGGAGACGGGTCGCCGCTGGGATGGTTATGTACCAGTACGACGGCGGCGGCGTTGTATTGAATGGCAAAACGAAAAACCTCGCGGGACTTCGCCAGGCTGGAATTGATCGTGCCGATCGTCAGGGTTCGCACGGCGATGAGCTGATTTTTCGTCGATAAATATACGGCGCGGAGCTGCTCCTGCGGCAGGAAGCGCATGTCTTCCATGACGTATTCGGCAATGGCCTGAGGCGTACTGAAGTCAGGAGCGTTCTGCTTGACCCGCTGGCGGGCGATGCGCCGTCCCAGCTCGACGGCCGCGCAGATCGTCACGGCCTTGTCGGCTCCTACGCCGCGGATAGCGCATAAGTCGGCTACACTGGCCTCGCTGAGGTAATAGAGGTTTTCTCCCGGCAGAGAGCGCAGCAGGGATCGCGACACGTCCAAAACGGAATAGCCCTTTACGCCCGTGCGCAGCAAAATAGCCAATAAATCTTGATCCGTCACGGCTTGCGCGCCTTGCTGGAGAAATTTTTCCCGCGGCTTTTCGCAGCAGGCCATAGGCTGGACCGGGTTCATCAGGCGTTTACCTTGGCCTTGTGGAGCATCCGGCAGACCTGGGACAGAGGCAGTCCGACGACGTTCGTATAGGAGCCGTTGATCTTGTCGACAAAGGCCGCAGCCCGTCCCTGAATGCCGTAAGCGCCGGCCTTATCCAAGGGATCGCCGCTGGAAACGTAGGCGTCGATTTCCTTATCCGTCAGCCGACGGAACCACACCTTCGTTTCGACGACCTTCGTGTATACGTCCTTATCGCGCACTAAAGCCACGCCGGTCAGTACGGAATGCTTCCCATTGGAGAGGCGGTGGAGCATGGCCGACGCTTCCTTGGCATTGCGGGGCTTCCCTAAGATTTCGCCGTCTGCGACGACGATCGTATCAGCTCCCAGCACCCACTGGCCGGGATATTTTTCAGCGACGTCGCAGGCTTTGCCGACGGCCTGGGCCTGTACGTATTTTTCCGGGTCCTTCTTTTTCGGCGAATCTTCCTGATACATACTGGGATTCACCATATAGGTAATACCGGCCTGAGTGAGTAATTCGCGCCGCCGCGGCGACCCTGAAGCTAAAATCAACACGGGAATGACCTCCTCTAACTGACGTGACGATAGATAAACAACGCTACGAAGATCCCAAGGATGCTCAGCAAGTTGGGAGCAAAGCGAATGCCAAACGTAATCTGCATGATATATAAGTTCAAATCGACGTTCTGAATATTAAAGATTTCATAATGCTGCGACAGCATGGGCATGAGGTCGCCCAGCTGGATTCCCGATAAAACTTCTCCAAGAATGCCGCCCAACAGGCCGCCTGCCAACAGAAACAATATGAGAAGCAGCACGCCATGAGACCCAAAGGATTTCATAACTTATAGTTCCCCCTCTACCGGTAATGGTGTGATTTCATTATACAGTGTTCCCTGCGGCACTGCAACTGAAATACAAAAACGAACCGGTATTCTCATCGAAATTTAAGACCGATGGAAAGACCGGTTCGTTTTCTCATGCTATTTTAATCTTCTTTTAAGATTTCTCTCATCTTACTGCTTTTTCTGCATCTTGGCCCACGTATCGCGCAGCCCGACGATGCGGTTTACGACGAGGCGTTCCGGCGTCGAATCCTTGTCGATGACGAAGTAGCCCTGACGGAGGAACTGGAATTTGTCGCCGGCATGGTAGGAAGCCAGAGCGGCTTCGCCCTTGCTGGCGAAGGTTTCCAGACTGTTGGGGTTGATCTGGGAAAGGAAATCCTTCTTGTCGCCTTCGGCATCGTCCGATTCATCGGTCTTAAACAGGTAGTCGTAGACCCGCGTTTCAACGTCGACAGCGTCTTCGGCGTTGACCCAGTGGAGGGTTCCCTTTACCTTACGGCCTGCGTTGGCGCCGCTGCCGCTCTTGCTTTCCGGGTCGTACGTGCAGTGCAGCTCGACAATGTTGCCGGCTTCGTCCTTGACGACGTCTTCACACTTGATGATGTAGCTGTATTTCAGGCGGACTTCCTTGCCCGGAGCCAAGCGGAAGAACTTCTTGACCGGTTCTTCCATGAAGTCGTTCTTTTCGATGTAGATGGTCTTGCTGAAGGTAATCTGACGGGTGCCCATGGCTTCGTTTTCCTGATTGTTTTCCGCCGTTATCGTTTCCGTCTGGCCGTCGGGATAGTTGGTAATGACGACCTTCAGGGGATCGATGACCGTCATGAGACGCGGCGCTTTGAGCTTCAAGTCTTCACGGATGCAATATTCGAGAAGGGATATGTCGACCATGCTGTCGGCTTTGGCTACGCCGATGCGTTCGCAGAAGTCGCGGATGGCTTCGGGCGTGTAGCCGCGGCGGCGAATACCAGAAATGGTCGGCATGCGCGGGTCATCCCAGCCGCTGACGATGCCCTTTTCCACGAGGGTGCGCAGCTTGCGTTTGCTCGTAATCATATTGGTGACGTTCAGGCGGGCGAATTCAATCTGGCGCGGCTTCTGGCCTTCCGGGTCGTCCCATTCTTCGAGGACCCAGTTGTACAGGGGGCGGTGGGCCTCAAACTCCAGCGAGCAAAGGCTGTGGGTGATGCCCTCCAGCGCGTCCTGAATGGGATGGGCAAAGTCGTACATCGGATAAATGCACCATTTGTCACCTGTGCGGTGATGATGGGCATGGACGATGCGGTACAGGACAGGATCGCGCATGTTGAGGTTCGGGCTGGCCATGTCGATCTTAGCACGCAGTACTTTTTCGCCGTCGCCGTATTTGCCTTCCTTCATTTCGGCAAAGAGCTTCAGGTTTTCTTCGACGCTGCGGCTGCGGTACGGGCTTTCCTTGCCCGGCGTGCTGAAGGTGCCGCGGTATTCGCGGATTTCATCGCCCGACAAATCGTCGACGTAGGCCTTGCCCAATTTGATCAATTTGACGGCGTAGTTGTACAGGGTATCGAAATAATCGGAAGCGTAGAACATGCGGTCGTCCCAGGTAAAGCCCAGCCACTGGACGTCTTCCTTGATGGAATTGACGTATTCTACGTCTTCCTTGGACGGGTTTGTATCGTCGAAGCGCAGGTTCGTAATACCGCCGTACTTTTTGGCGATGCCGAAGTTCAAGCAAATCGATTTTGCGTGACCGATGTGGAGATAGCCGTTCGGTTCCGGCGGAAAACGGGTATGGATGCGCTTTCCATATGTATTTTTTTCGTTATCTTCATCGATAATATTTTCAATAAAATTCTTTGTGATTTCGTTATCCATGAACGAGTCTCCCCTTTATGCCTTATGTATGATGTTTTATTTTATCACAAATTACAGAGCCTTTCTACTTATAAAGCAGGAGAAATATGTAAAAAACAGGAGCATGCCCTATAAAGAAATAAAAAACGGGACTTATGCAGAAATGCAATATGCATTTCTACACAGTCCCGCTGTCGTCGTATATTATGAGAAAGTTGCTGTCTCCATCAAATGAAGAAAATTTTTATACTTTTACTTTTTCATCAATCAACTGGATCTGCACAGTCTTTCCCAATCCATGAGCCAATTTTCTCATCGTTTTAAAAGAGATATTTAATTTACCGTGCTCGATTTTGCTAATATCAGATTGGTCAATACCCGTACGTTTAGCCAGCTCTTTTTGCGTCATGCCTTGTTCGCGTCGCGCATCAATAAGAGCTTGAATAAACGTGAACTCCGGCTCAAGTTCATCATAGGCCTTTTTAAATTCCGGATTTTTCAGACTTTCCTTCAAATCGTCTTCAAAGCTGTATTCCACGCGTTTGTCAATCATTGCTCGCCGCCTCCTATCGCTCGTTTCATATAATCTTCTCTATATTGCTTTGCCGTATCAATTTCTCTGCGCGGTGTTTTCTGCGTCTTTTTTGTAAATCCATTTGTAAGAACCGCCTTGTTTCCGATAACAAAAAAATATAATACTCGAGTAATATTACTGCCTTGTTTAGTCCTCAGTTCATAGATACCGTCTGTCAAATACTCAGAGTATGGCGAACGCAATTCACTGCCATTGTCTCGAAATAAGGCAATCGTCCTGCGAACCTTAGCCGCCATCTTTACATCAAGGGAATCGATAAATTCTTTTACAGGAATATCTCCATTCTCTTTTACATAATATGTAACTTCTATTTGAGCCATTGCTGCACCTCTTTCTATTCTTAGAATATGGGATATTTACCATATTGTCAAGCCATATGTGACCTGTTGCTGAATCTGCATTAGAAAGGCTTTCTCGTTTCACAGCTATATACATATCCATTTATTTATATAATAAGGTCTTTGCCGTCTTTTTATTATAAAATGCTAAAAGACGTTTGTGCTATATTGCCTATAACATATGTGATATAATAAAATATACATATATCTTTAAGAATTAAAGGAGACGATTGGACATGCTGATAAAAAAATTAGTAACCTACGAGGATATGGGCCTGGTGCAGTGGGGCGTCCTCGACGAGACGGAAACGGGCGTATACGGCGCTATTGCTCTGGAAGAGGCCTTCTTTACGCCGCTGCCGGAAACGCTTCTCGAATTCATCCGTCAGGGAAATGAAGGCCTGCTGGCCTTAGCCGACGCGCTGGAACAGAATGAAAAGACCCGTGCCGTCGCGGCCCAGCCTCTGGATACGGTTCGCATCATGGCGCCTATTCCCCGCGTAGAACGTAATATCTTCTGCATTGGAAAAAATTATGCCGACCATATTGCCGAATTCGACAAGACGGCCATGCCGGAGCTGCCGAAATACCCTTTGATTTTCACTAAAGCCACGACATCGGTCATCGGCCCTGACGACCTCATCGATCCACATAAAAACGTCACCAACGCCCTCGATTATGAAGGCGAGCTGGCTGTCATCATCGGCAAGGAAGGCTCCGATATCCCCGTGGGCGAAGCCATGGATTACGTATACGGCTTCACGATTTTAAACGATGTGACGGCCCGCGATCTGCAGGCCAACCATGTCCAGTGGTTTCACGGCAAGAGCCTGGATACGTTCTGCCCTATGGGCCCCTTCCTGCTCCTGCGTGACGCTGCGCCTGATACCTTTACGGTCGTCACCAAGGTCAACGGCGAAGTGCGTCAGGACGCGACGACAGGCGAATTTATCTTCACCATTCCCCAGCTCATCCAGACCATCTCGCAGGGAACGACGCTCCTGCCCGGCGACATCATCGCTACAGGCACGCCGTCCGGCGTAGGCGTAGGCTTCAATCCGCCTAAATTCATCCATTCCGGCGACGTCGTAGAAATCTCGATTTCCGATATCGGAACGCTGACTAATAAAGTAAAATAAACGGCTATGCAAAAACAGCTTCTCTCCGCCAGAGGTTCCGGCAGGCAGGGAAGCTGTTTTCGCATACGAAAAGCCCCGCTCCTATGGGAAACGGGACGTTCGCGTCATTCTTATGTCGTTGTCAGGTGTATTACCCGTGCAGTTCCCGATCCAGGGCCTCCAAGCGGGCAATGCGGTTTTCCGTAGACGGATGGGTACTGAACAAATTCATCAAATTGCCTTTGATCCCTGAGAAAGGGTTGATGATGCACATGTGAGCCGTCGACTGGGTCGCGCCGGGCATGACCCGGTAATGGGCGTAGTTGTCGATTTTAGCCAGCGCTCTGGCCAGAGCCAGCGGGTCGTCGATCATCCGGCCCCCTTCTTCGTCGGCCATATATTCGCGCGTACGGGAAATGGCGAACTGAATCAGCGCCGCCGCAATGGGCGCAATGATAATCGTGCCGATCAGGGCGATAGGATTGGTGCTTTCGCCGTCTTCGTCGCGGCCGCCGCCGAAGATAGCCGCCCACTGGGCGATGTTGGCAATCATGGAAATGACGCTGGCGAAGCAGGCAACAATCGTGCTGATCAGGATATCGCGGTGCATGATGTGGGACATTTCATGGGCCAGGACGCCGCGGATTTCGTCTTCGTCCAGCATCTCCATGATGCCTTCCGTAGCCGCGACGGCTGCATGAGAAGGATTGCGGCCCGTAGCAAAGGCGTTGGGCACGTCCGTCGGAATGACGTATACCTTCGGCATGGGAAGTTCCGCCCGCCGGGCTAAGTCTTCGACGATATGGTACAGGTAATGGCCTTGGCCTACTTCCTGGGCTTTATACATTTTTAAGACAATCGAGTCGCTGAACCAATAGGAAAAGAAATTCATCCCTAAGGCGATGACCAGCATGATCATCACGCCGCCGCGGCCGCCGAAGGCTCCGCCGATAAGCATCATAATACAAGCCAGCAAAGTCATCAAAAACACTGTTTTTACACTATTCATGGTGACGTCTCCTCACTCTTCAAGGAACATAAAAGTCAAAAAGTAAAATTGTGTACTATTATTATATATGAGAAAATTTTTTATGTCAATAGAACATGGACTTTTGTCTTATTATTCCTTTAAAACATGATTATTGTACCGGCGGATGACGACGGTGTACATGCCGTCCTTATCCTTTTCCGTCTTAGCGAAAACGACGATAGTCACGTCGCCGCGGACCCACGTCGTCATGCGGCCGCTCTGCCTGACAGGAAAGTCGTCCATGGCGGCGTAAATACTGGCGCGAAGGCGGCGATAGATGTCGCGGGCCGTCTTCTTATCGGCCGTGCGGAAATAATTGTCGAAGGCCAATACCTTGCTGTCAGCCGCCGTGTCGTCCGTCAGGATGACCAGGCCTTCCTGCACGGTCACGCCGTCGCGGGTCACAGACCGCTCTGCCCGTTCCAGCCTGGACGTCGTATTTCCATAAAAGGTCCAGCCGGGCAGCGCGGAAAAGTTAGCATCGAAATCCGCCCGGGACATGCCCAGGTACACCGTGTCATAGGCTGTCGTCGGGCTGAGGGAAATCTCGTCGACAGACTGATCGTAATCGAAGGCCGATGCCGCCATCGAACCTAACACCAGGCAGCAGGCGAAGGCAAGGGCGCAAAAAATCCGTTTCATAGTTCAAAAACCTACCTTTCTTTTATAAAAAAGGAAGCAATGCCAGACTAAATACGCTGAATACGAGCCGCTGCAGGGGAATCAAGATATACGAGAAGACCGGCGTCATCATGAGGGCAATGAGGATGATAAAGCTGTACCG
>USGG01000018.1 GCA_900554215.1 uncultured Megasphaera sp. | reverse complement strand
TCGCCGTGACAGGGCGACATGTTAAACCGCTACACCACGGGGCCGTTTCATACTTACCGGAACCTCTCGCGTTCCGACAAAAAGTATTCTACCATGTCCCACTCGTTTTGGCAAGCCCTTTTTTTCATTTTTTTTATAATTTGCTTATTCCCTTTCCAAAGCCCCTTTCGCCTCTCGTATCAGGCGAAAAAAATCCCCTGCCCGGACAGGGGCAAGGGACTTGTATTCCATATTATTTTGCATAATCGATCATTCGCGTTTCCCGAATGACGACGACTTTGATCTGACCGGGATATTCCAGTTCGGCCTCGATTCGTTTGACGATGTCGTGAACGAGGAGAACGCAATCCGCTTCGTCGATCTTTTCCGGTTTGACCATGACGCGGATTTCGCGTCCGGCCTGTATGGCAAAGCAATCTTCGACGCCGTCGAAAGATTTTGCGATTTCTTCCAGTTTTGTCAATCGCTTCAGGTAGTTTTCCAGCGTTTCC
This sequence comes from uncultured Megasphaera sp., assembly GCA_900554215.1. GTDB lineage: Bacteria > Bacillota > Negativicutes > Veillonellales > Megasphaeraceae > Megasphaera. Next base: position 32,610 of record USGG01000018.1, on the reverse strand, counting down.
CGTCTTGCCCCCGGCCGCGCCGCCGATACGGCGTCCGCTGCCGATACGAGGACGGCTTCGATGCTCCGAGGCTCTTCGTCGCCGTGATGCGCGGAAATGCAGTTGATGCTCAGCTTGGATTCGCCGTACTTCTTGGCGACTTCCGCGCCGATAGATACGTGGGTGCCTTCCAATTCATGATCCAGGGCCTTGCCGATATCATGAATCAAGCCGGCCCGCTTGGCCAGCGTTTCGTCTACACCGAGCTCAGCGGCCATAATGCCTGCCAGCTGGGATACTTCGATAGAATGGCGCAGTACGTTCTGACCGTAGCTCGTACGGTACCGCAGACGTCCCAGAATCTTGATGAGTTCCGGATGAAGGCCGTGAACGCCCGTTTCGTACGTCGCCTGTTCGCCGGCTTCGCGGATCTTCTGGTTGACTTCCTTGCGGGCTTTTTCCACCATCTCTTCAATACGCGCCGGATGAATGCGTCCGTCGGCAATGAGCTTTTCCAAAGCAATGCGGGCTATTTCGCGGCGAATGGGGTCGAAGCACGACAAGATGACGGCTTCCGGCGTATCGTCGATGATGAGGTCGACGCCCGTCAGGGTTTCGATAGCCCGGATATTACGGCCTTCCCGGCCGATAATACGGCCCTTCATTTCGTCGTTCGGCAAGGATACGACGGAAACCGTCGTTTCCGCTACGTGGTCGGCAGCGCAGCGCTGAATCGCCGTGGCGATGATTTCCCGCGCCTTTCCTTCGGCTTCTTCCTTCGCTTCGTCTTCCATCATCTTAATCATTTGAGCCGTCTCGTGCTTTACCTCCGACTGCACGTTGCAAAGGAGGAGCTCCTTCGCCTCGTCGTATGTAAGGCCCGAAATCCGTTCCAGTTCAGCCATTTCCTGGGCGTGAAGCGCTTCGATCTTTTCCTGGATTTTCGTCACTTCGTCTTCCTTGCGCTGCAACGATTCCTCTTTCTTTTCTATGGACTCAAATTTCTTGTCTAAATGTTCTTCCTTCTGCAGCAACCGCCGTTCCATGCGTTGTAATTCGCTGCGGCGCTCTTTATTTTCCCGTTCGGCGTCCGTACGCAGTTTATGTACTTCTTCCTTGCCTTCCAGGACAAGCTCCTTCTTGCGGGCTTCCGCGCTCTGCTGCGCCGTGGAAATAATCCGCTGCGCTTCTACTTCGGCCTGCCCGATCTTGCCTTCGGCAATGTTTTTGCGGTAAATATACCCTGCGCCTACGCCTATGACGCCGCAGACGATTGCTGCGACAATGCTAGCTAACATGTACTGATTTCACCTCTCCTTCATCAAAAAAAGCCGAACAGCAGTCCGGCTTTTTTATATGAGTATGTGTTGTTTACGTCATCTTCAAAAAACCTACAATTATGCAAAATATTTGACCAGTGTCAACCGGCTCATTTAATTGTAAAATTTTTTGATAACTATGTCAAGAATAAAAGTCATCCACGACGTTTCGAATCACCGAGGGAGAAAAGCCGCGGTATTGAAGAAAACGGGCGATTTTCCGCACGTCCCCTCCGCCTTTGAAGCGCTGGGCCACCAATCGCCGCGCCGCTTCATCCTCGTCGGGCCGCTCCAGCTCGTCGGGAACGGGAAGATCCCGGCGGCGCAGGCAGTTGACGATATACAAATGGCCGTACCGGCCCTTCTGGGCATACTGCTTGTACACGGCTCGGGCCAGGCGCACGTCGTCGACGAACCGTTCTTCCTTCAACTTGGCGATAACGGCGTCTATTACCTCGCTGTCGGCATCATGCCGCTCCAGCTTGCGGCGCAGCTCGCCTTCGCTGAGAAAACGAACGTTCAGCAGGCGCAGCGATTTCGCGTAGGCTTCCTTATAATCCATACTTATTCGCCGTCAGCTTCTGCCAGCGTATCAGGCAAGTCGTCGGCCTGCATCGGTTCTTCCATCACGTCTTCAAACTTTTCCGGCTCGGCGGCTAAAGTATCGCGGATAATCTGTTCGATTTCGTCAGCAATGTCGCCGTGCTCCTTCAGGAATACCTTGACGTTTTCCTTACCCTGTCCCAATCGTTCGCCCTTATACGAATACCAGGTGCCGCTCTTTTCGATGATGTCCATGGACGCGCCCAAATCGAGAATCGTCCCTTCGCGGGAAATGCCCGTGCCGTACATGATATCGAATTCGCAGTTTCGGAAGGGCGGTGCGACCTTATTTTTCACGACCTTGACCCGGGCCCGGTTGCCGATGACGTCGCCGCCGGCCTTAATCGCCTCGCCCTTGCGGATTTCCATGCGGATAGACGCATAGAATTTCAGGGCCCGGCCGCCTGTCGTCGTTTCGGGGTTGCCGAACATGACGCCGACCTTTTCACGGAGCTGGTTGATAAAGATGACGATGGCCTTCGATTTAGCGATAATGCCGGTCAGCTTGCGCAGGGCCTGGCTCATGAGGCGGGCCTGCAGGCCGACGTGTGAATCGCCCATTTCCCCTTCGATTTCCGCCTTCGGTACTAAAGCGGCTACGGAGTCGACGACGATGATGTCCACGGCGCCGCTGCGCACCAGTTCTTCCGTAATTTCCAGAGCCTGCTCGCCGTTGTCCGGTTGGGAGATGAGCAGCTCTGCCGTATCGACGCCGAGATGACGGGCATAGACCGGGTCCAAGGCATGTTCCGCGTCGATGAAAGCGGCGATGCCGCCGCTCTTTTGAGCCGAAGCGATGGCGTGGAGGGCCAGCGTCGTCTTACCGGACGATTCGGGACCGTAAATTTCGATGACGCGGCCGCGGGGATAGCCGCCGACGCCTACTGCCAGGTCTACGGCCAGAGAGCCGGAAGAAATGACTTCCATATTCATCTTGTCGGCTATATCGCCGAGACGCATGATCGCGCCCTTGCCGAAATCCTTTTCGATCTTGCGCATTGCGTTTTCAAGCGCAGTTTGTTTCGCATCCATAATATGTCTCCTATTCTCCTTGTTTCAAGATATATTGAACGGCGTAATAAATGGCCCGCGCTGCCGCCCGGTGCTTGACCTCCGCCCTGTCTCCGGGATAGATGTCGCGGTGGGATACGGTGCCCCACGGTCCGTCTACGCCCGTATATACGAGTCCTACGGGCTGTTCCTCCGTGCCTCCGTCCGGTCCGGCGATGCCCGTCGTGCTGACGGCGATGTCCGAACCGTACAGCTGCCTGCTGCCCCGGGCCATTTCGCAGGCCGTCTGGGCGCTCACTGCCGTATATCGTTCCAGCGTCTCATGAGATACGCCGAGTATCTGTTCTTTCATTTCGTTGCAGTACGTACCGGCCGAGCCGCGGAAATAGGCCGACGCGCCGGGCACGTCCGTAATCAGGGAGCCGACGAGGCCGCCCGTACAGGATTCAGCCGCACTGAGCGTCAAATTCCGGCGCAGTACTTCCCGTCCCAATACGTGAGCGACTGTTTCATCGTCGTAGGCTACGGCCGTCCGCTGCAGGCGGCGGCGCATTTCTTCTTCCAGCGGCGCCAGCATGGCCTTCGCTTCTGCTTCCGTCCGGGCCTGTGCCGTAATACGCACTTCGACGAATCCCGGACGGGCGTACATGGCGATGGTTGGGTTCGACTGCTTCGTCACTAAATCCATGAGCTTTTCTTCAATGAAGGCTTCGCCCATATCGTAAATCTTGATGTACAGCGACTGGATATAGCCTTGGGAACCAAAGGTACGGAGCAAATACGGCTTCAGCCGATGCTCGTACATCCAGCGCATTTCCGTCGGCGGCCCCGGCAGGTGGACGAGGAGCTTGCCGCCCTTATGGATGGCTACGCCCGGCGCAGTACCGGCTCCGTTGGAAAAGATATCGGCTCCGGCAGGAATCATGGCCTGGCGCTTCTGATTTTCCGTCAGCTCCCGGCTGGGATGATGTTCCTTCACCCATCGGCGGATGTCTTCGACGATGTCGGGATGATATTCCAGCGGCGCATCCATGACCTTGGAGCCGACGATTTTCGTCACGTCGCCCTGCGTCGGCCCGAGGCCGCCCGTCGTGATGACGATATCGGCTCGCGACAAAGCCGTGCGGAATACCTGCTCCATCCGCTCAGGATTGTCGCCGACCGTCGTGTGGTATACGACGGAAAAGCCAAGCCTATTGAGTTCCTTAGACAAATACCGCGAATTCTCGTTGACGATTTCTCCGAGCAGCAGCTCCGAGCCCGTCGTAATGAGTTCTACTAACACTGGATTCACCTCGCCGTCATACCAGCTCTGCCACTAAATCATAGGCGAAGCCCTGAACGATGCGCACCTGCACCATATCGCCGGGCTGCACTGCTTCCGCGTCTTCCAGATAGGTCAGGCCGTCTACTTCCGGAGCCTGTACCTCAATGCGTCCTACGGCCTGGCGCACGCCGCCTTCTTCCTGAATGCTTTCGACGAGGAAGGTATGAATCGTCCCTTCCAGCTCCTGATTGCGCCGTTCCGATACCTTGGCCTGAATAGCCATGAGGGCGTGATACCGTTCTTCCTTGACGTCTTCCGGAATCTGCCCGTCCATTCGCGCCGCTGCAGTGCCTTCCTCCTGGGAATACGTAAAGACGCCGACGTCGTCGAATTCCGTTTCGTCGACAAAATCGCATAATTCCTGGAATTCTTCTTCCGTTTCGCCGGGGAAGCCGACGATAAATGTCGACCGCAGGGTCAGCTTGCGGCCATGACTGCAAAGCTTTTTCATCAAATTGCGCACGTCTTCTTCCGAATCGCGGCGGTTCATGCGTTTCAGCACGGACTGGGAAATATGCTGCAGCGGCAAGTCGACATAGGGGCAAATCTTTTCTTCTTCGACGATAAGATTCATCAATTCGTCTGTAAAATAAGACGGGTATAAATAAAACAGGCGGATCCAGCGGACGCCGTCTATTTTGACCAGCTCCCGCAGCAAATCGGGCAGGAGGGACCGGCCGACCAGATCGACGCCGTAGCTCGTCGTGTCCTGGGCGATGATATTGATTTCCTTTACGCCGTCGGCAGCCAGCTGCTTTACCTCTTCTACAACCGACGCGACGGGACGGCTGCACAGGCGCCCCCGCACATGCGGAATGATGCAGAAGGAACAGCCGTTATTGCAGCCTTCAGCGATCTTGACGTAGGCACTGTACGACGGCGTCGTGCGCATGCGGCTCGTGTGTTCATCGTACAAGTGGCTGACGGCATCCATAAAGCAGGCCCGTTCGCCCTGATTCGCCGCTTCGACGGCTTCCCATATCCGATCCCACGAGCCCGTACCCAGCAGGGCGTCGATTTCAGGCATCTCCTTCAGCAGCTCTTCCTTATACTGCTGGCTGAGGCAGCCCGTCACGATCAGCAGGCGGCATTTGCCTGTCTTTTTATATTCGGCGGCCTGCAAAATTGTATTGACCGATTCTTCCTTCGCCTTTTCAATAAAGGTACATGTATTGACGATGATAATATCGGCTTCGGCCAAATCGTCGGTAATTTCCATATGTTTATCGCGGAGAATGCCCAGCATTACTTCCGTATCGATGAGGTTTTTCGAGCAGCCCAGGCTGACGAATCCAATTTTTTCCATTTACGGCTCCTTTCCGAAGCGGACCGACTTGATCCACCAATCCTGCAGGGACCGGCGGCCTTCGGCCGTATATTGTTTTTTCACGGGGAACAGCGCCAGGCCGTCCCCTTTCGCATCCAGTACGTTCTTTCCCGAATCGCTGGTATAGGTCAAATAAATGTGGCTTCTGCGCAGGATGCCGTCTACGTCGTCTGAAAACAGCCAATTCAGAAAAGCGTAGGCCATTTCGCCGTCGGTACACCACTTGGTAATGGCCGCGCCGGTCAGCCAGTACGACGTGCCGTCGCGCGGATAGATGATGTAGATAGGCGCGCCGTCCTTGCTGTACTGACGAGCCATCGCCGCATCGACGACGCCGGCGTCGGCGTCTCCTCCGGCTACGACACGCACGTTCGACGACATAGACTGAGAATAAGACGTCACATGGCGCTGCAGCTCGCGCAGATATCTTCCCGCGCCGTCTCTGCCCCGCATTTCCACAAAGGAGCAGAGAAAGTCGCCGGCCATATCCATAGCCGCCAGGTCGGGAAAGACGAGGGTCAGGTTCGGATCCTGAAGCAGTTCGTCCCACGTCTGGGGAGACAATCCGTTGCGCTCATAATAGCTGCTGCTGATGATAAACACCATGGGATTCAGCCACAGTCCGGTCCAGTACCCGCCGTCATCCTTCAAGGATGCCGGCACGGCGTCGGTCTGAGGCGACGTATAGGCCTGAAGCATGCTGTCCTTCTTTTGATCCTGCAGTACCTGTTCCGACGCGATGATCATATCCGGCGGCGACGCCAAATCCGGAGTCTTTAAGAGCTGTCGTATCTGCCCGTCCGTGCGGGTCTGCACCTGCACGCGCCAGCCCGTCTTTTTATAAAATTCGTCGGCCAGCCCTCTGTTTACGTCGTCAGGCATGGCCGAATATACGACGAGATGCCGTTCGGCTTCATACGCAGCCTGCTCCTCCGCCTGCTTTTGTTTTTCCCATACATAGCAGCTCAATCCCAGCAGCGCCAGGATGAACACTGCCACGGCCATCAAAGGCATATATCGTTTCATTTTCTTCCCCTCGTATCCCTGCGCCTCGTCTTCTTCGGCAGCTGCAAGCTGCCGCGGCGCTGCGGCGTCTGTTCCGGCCGCGTTCCTTTAAGACGGCGCGGCGGAATGAGGCATTTCGGGCCAAAGCCGATGAGATCCCGCCGGCCGGCCTGGCACAGGGCCTTGTACACGATATCATAGTTCGCCGGGTTCTTATACTGCATAAGTGCCCGTTGCATCTGCTTTTCTTCCGGTCTGCGGACGACGTATACCTTTTCTCCCGTAAGCGGATTCATTCCCGTATAATACATGGCCGTCGACAAGCTGCCCGGCGTGGGAATAAAGTCCTGCACCTGCTCGGGCTGCATATGCATATCCCGCAGAAATTCGGCCAGCTCCACGGCGTCGCGGAGCGTACAGCCTGGATGACTGGACATAAAATACGGCACGAGGTACTGTTTTTTGCCCAGCTTGCGGTTTGCCTCGTCAAACCATTCTTTAAATTTCAAAAAGGCCTGTACGCCGGCTTTTCCCATCAAGTCCGTCACGTGCTTGACGACGTGCTCCGGCGCTACCTTCAGCTGACCGCTTACGTGATACTGACACAATTCTTCAACGAATTTCTTATTATGATCAGCCAGCACATAGTCATACCGCAGCCCCGAGCGGACGAAGACCTTTTTTACGCCCGGAACCTGCCGGATTTTTCGCAGCAGCTGACGGTAATCCTCATGGGACGTGTCGAGATTCGGACAGACTTCGCTGCCGATGCAGTGGCGGTTGCGGCAAGCGCCGGATATACGCTGCTTGCCGCAGGCTTCATGGCGGAAATTGGCCGTCGGGCCGCCGACGTCGTGGATATATCCTTTAAAGTCAGGCAGCTCGGTCATCCGCTTCGCTTCCCGCAGCAACGATTCGTGGCTGCGGTACTGGATAATCCGGCCCTGATGACTCGTAATAGCGCAAAAGTGACAATGGCCGAAGCAGCCGCGCTGACTCGTCAGGCTGAACTGTACTTCCTGCAGGGCCGGCACGCCGCCGGCCTCGTCGTACATGGGATGCCAGCGCCGCTGAAAGGGCAGCTCGTAAATCGCGTCCATCTCCTCTGTCGTCAGCGGCAAAGCCGGCGGCGTCTGCACGACAAAGCGGGATTCCGACGGCTGGATAATCGTCCGGCCGTAATACGGGTCCTGCTCTTCATATTGGATTTTAAAAGCCTCGGCAAAGGCTTTTTTGTCGTCCCGAACCTCTTCATAGGACGGGCACATGACGGCTTTATCCGACAAGGGCGCGCGGTTCGTCACATAGCAGATGCCGCGTATGTCGTACATTTCCGCCGTCGTCTTTCCTTCGGCCAGGGCGTCGGCAATCTCAGCGACGGACCGCTCTCCCATGCCGTAGCTTAATATATCGGCCTTGCTGTCTAACAAAATCGAATGGCGGACCTTATTGGACCAGTAGTCGTAGTGGGCGAAGCGCCGCAGACTGGCTTCAATGCCGCCGATAATGATCGGCACGTCCTTATAGGCCTCGCGCATGCGGTTGGCGTAGACAATCGTCGCCCGTTCAGGCCGGCGTCCCGTTTCTCCGCCCGGCGAGTAGTTGTCTCGGCTGCGGAACTTCTTCGCCGCCGTCTTTTCATTCAGCATGGAATCGAGGTTTCCCGCCGTAATCAACGCCGCCAGGCGAGGCCTTCCCAAGGCCTTAAAGGGCTCTGCGCTGTGCCAGTCCGGCTGGGATATGATGCCGACGCGGTATCCCCGGCTTTCCAGCACGCGGCCGATGACCGCCGCGGCAAAGCTGGGATGGTCGACGTAGGCGTCGCCGTTAATATATACGAAGTCGAGTTGATCCCAGCCCCGTTCTTCCATATCCCGGCGGCTGGTCACTAAAAATTGACTGCTCATACTTCTCCTCTTATATCATAATCCACACAATTAACAGCAGGAACAGAATCACGCCGGCAATAATCGTAATTTCCGGCCATTTTCCATTTCTGCCTTTTTTCTTCGCTTCCTTGTGTTTCGATCTCTTCTTGTCTTTGCTCCGGCGTACGGGCATGGCGGCCCGCACCTCCGGCTGCGGCGTCCGCCCGGTCAGCGACGCCTTATACGTGTCCACCAGCGCGCCGCCGTCCATTCCCAGGCAGTTTCCGTAATTCCGGATAAAGCCCTTGACGAAGACGACGCCGGGAATATCATCATATCTATCTTCTTCCAGCGCGGCCAGGTACTGGCGCTTAATGTTCAACGCATCGGAAATTTCCTTCAATGTCCGCCCCTGCCGTTCCCGTTCCGTTCGTAAAACTTCTCCAACAGTTGGCACTATATCCCCTCCTCTTACGTTGTATCTTTTTATTATATACCATATGGCAGAAGATGGGAACTGTTCTACATATTGCTCAAATATTTCTGCTGCACCTCGTCGGCAGTCATCAATATATCTCTGGCCTTGCTGCCGTTATTCGGGCCGACGATGCCCATGGCTTCCATCATGTCGATCATGCGGGCTGCCCGGGTATAGCCGACGCGGAAACGGCGCTGCAGCATAGAAGCCGACGCCTGTCCTGTTTCCAGCACCATGTCGATCGCCTGGGGCATGAGGTCGTCTTCAAAGAATTCTCCTTCTCCGCCGCCGTTTTCTTCCTGAGCCTTCTGGACGGACTCGCTGTACTGCGGACGGCTCTGTGCTTTGATGTATTCGACGACCTTATCGATTTCCCCGTCGGAAATAAACGCGCCCTGGACGCGCAGGGGCTTCGACGCCCCCATGGGATAAAAGAGCATGTCGCCCTTGCCGATGAGCTTTTCTGCGCCGGCCATATCGAGAATCGTCCGCGAATCGACCTGGCTCGATACGGCAAAGGCAACGCGGCTCGGCACGTTGGCCTTAATCAGGCCGGTCAGCACGTCGACAGAGGGGCGCTGCGTCGCCAGGACGAGGTGCATGCCGCAGGCCCGGGCTTTCTGGGCCAGACGGCAAATCGATTCTTCTACGTCGCTGGACGCGACCATCATCAAGTCGGCCAATTCGTCGATGATGATGACGACGAAGGGCATGGCCGTTTCCGGATGCAGCTCGTTGTACCGAGAAATATCGCGGGTCTTCGTGTCGGCAAACCGCTTGTAGCGGTCGTCCATTTCCCGCACGGCCCAGCGGAGGACGCTGGCCGCTTTTTTCGGGTCTGTCACGACGGGCGTCAGCAAATGAGGCAGGCCGTTGTAATTCGACAATTCGACGACCTTCGGGTCAATGAGGATGAGCTTGACGTCCTCCGGCCGCTGCTTAAACAAGATGCTGGCAATGAAGGTATTGATGCATACGCTCTTGCCAGAACCCGTCGAGCCGGCGACGAGAAGGTGAGGCATTTTCGTCAAATCGGCGATAACCGGGTTGCCGGCAATGTCCTTGCCCAGGCTGACGGGCACGCCGCCGGCGGCCAGGCGGAAGGCGTCCGTATCCAATACGTCGCGGAGCATGACGCCGGACAATTTTTTATTCGGCACTTCGATGCCCACGGCGGCCTTGCCGGGAATCGGCGCTTCAATGCGGATATCCGTCGCCGCCAGCTTCAAGGCCAAATCGTCGGCCAGATGGACGATCTTGCTGACCTTGACGCCTGCCGCCGGCTCTAATTCGTATCGCGTAACGGCCGGGCCCTGGCTGGCGTTCAGGATTTTAGCGTCGATATTGAAGCTCTGCAGCGTTTCCTGCAGGATGCGGGCGTTCTGCCGCACTTCGTCGCTCATGCCGCCGCTCTGCTCCTTGCCGTGCTGCAAAATGGACAATGGCGGCAGGCGATACGTCCGTTCCCCCTGCGCCGTAGGCACCGCGCTGGCTCCGGCCGGGCCGATATCGGCAGCCGTCGCCGTCTGCTCTACTTCGACCGGCTTGATATGGGCCAGCTCTTCGTCCAGCACGTCCGTCGTACCGGCAAGGGACGGCCGGTCTTCACCGGCCTCTTCAGCGTCACAATTCTCATCTTCCAGCTCATGCGCCCGTTCATCTTCCGGCAGCTCATAGGCCTCCTCCCGGGCTGTATCGGCATCGTCGGCCAAATCGACGCGCGCCGCGCCGCTTTCAGCATATACAGGCGTATAGGCCACGTCGTCTTCCTCTGTTTCTTCAGGCGGCGCAGGCTCCAACGGCACGGGCGTCTTCGGCAGGTCTAAGGCCGCCCGTTCTTTTTCTTCTTCCTTCTGGAAATCAAAAATATGGGGCCGGTGCCATTCTTTAATAGCCGTAGACGCGCCCTGCAGGCCTTCGACGGCTTTATCCGACATCTTGGACACTTCCTCCGACGCCTTATGCGATACGAGTGTCACAGGCTTGGAAATAGACCATTTTTTCCATATAATCGCCGTCACGACGCAGGCTATGATGAGCACCAGCACGGCGCCGAACTGTCCCAGGAGCTCCCGCAGTGCCGAAGACAGCACCGCCCCGATGACGCCGCCGCCGACGCGCAGGCTCGCCGGCATGAATTCCGACCCTTCAGGAATAAAGACGACGTGAATCCAGGTCAAAAACAAACTGTATATCCAAAACCCGACCAGCCATTGCTTCGTAACGGGGCAGGCCTTGCGGACCATGATGTACTTCAGCCCCAGCACAATGAGGGACAGGGACGCGACGATGCGGCCGAAGCCAAAGCCATAGGCCAGCAGCCCGTCCATGGAATAGCCGATGCTGCCCGTGTCGACGCCGATAATGCCAATCGTCGCAAAAATTCCCAAAAAGATACAGACCAATCCGATAATTTCAAATTTCAGCAGGGGCGCGCCTTGCTTCGCCGTCCCCGTTTTCTTTCTCCGTCCCGCCGTCCGGCCAGTCTTGCGTGTCTTACGTTCTGCCATTCCATTCACCTTCTATATCTCACTTGCCGCCTCGCCGTTCTCGCCAGCGTGCGGCTATGTCCTTTTCCTTGCCGTAAGCCGACGGCTTGTAATACGCCTTGTCTTTCAGAGGATCCGGCAAATACTGCTGCTCTACCCAGCCGCCGGGGAACGAATGGGGATACTGATACCCTTCTCCCCGTCCCAGGGAAGCGGCGCCGCTGTAGTGGCTGTCCCGCAAATAGGCCGGCACGTCGCCGCAGCCGCCGCGCCGCACGTCAGACAGGGCCGCGTCGACGGCCATGTAGGCGCTGTTGCTCTTCGGCGCGCAGGCCACGTACACGACGGCTTCCGCCAGGATAATCCGGCCTTCAGGCCAGCCGACGAGCTGCACGGCCTGAGCCGCTGCGTTGGCAATGACCAAGGCCTGCGGGTCGGCCAGCCCCACGTCTTCGGCGGCGCAGATGACCAGCCGTCTGGCGATAAAGGAAGGCTGCTCGCCTCCTTCGATCATGCGGGCCAGATAGTGGAGGGCCGCGTCGGGATCGGAGCCGCGCATGCTCTTGATGAAGGCCGACGCCGTATCGTAATGGGCGTCGCCCTTCTTATCATACGTATACACCTTGCGGCCGGCCACCTTTTCTACGACGTCATGCCCCAGCTCTCCCCCGTCGGGCACGAGCATCGCCGCCTGTTCCAGCAGGTTCAGCCCTACGCGGGCGTCGCAGTCGGCCAGGCGGGCAATCGTCCGCAGCACCTCTTCCGACGCGGCGAGGTGATGAACGCCCAGCCCTTTTTCCGTATCCCCCAGGGCCCGCCGCAGCACAGCGGCGATAGCCTCTTCTGACAGTGGCGACAGGGGCACGACGCGCAGCCGCGACAGCAGGGGCCGGTTGACTTCAAAATAGGGGTTCTCCGTCGTCGCGCCGACGAGGATTACCGTACCGTCTTCCACATAAGGCAGCAGGACGTCCTGCTGTCCCTTGTTGAAGCGATGAATTTCGTCGATGAATAAAATCGTCCGACGCTGATACAGGTGTACGGCGTCCTTCGCTTCCTGAATAACCTTGCGCAGCTCCGCCGTGCCGGCCGTGACGGCATTCAGCCGGACGAAGCGGCTATTCGTTTCGCAGGCGATGACGTGAGCCAAGGTCGTCTTGCCCACGCCCGATGGCCCGTACAGCAGCAGGGACGGAATGGTATCGCGCTCGATCATGGCCCGCAGAAACGTCCCCGGCCCGACAATCTGTTCTTGTCCGTATATTTCATCTAATACCTGCGGCCTCATCCGTACGGCTAAGGGCTCAAAGGATGCCTTCTGCCGCTCGCTGGCCATAGAAAATAAATCGTCTCCGCTCATTTGTTTGCTCCTCAGACTAAATAGAACGCCGCCAAGAAATCTTAGCGGCGACATGTATGTAAAACGTACGTATTATGAACAAGAAAAGAAGCCCCACCATGCCGTTTATAAACCGAGTTTTGAGCCTGCCTAAGCAGGTGGGTGTCCTCCTACAGAGGTCAGCAGTCCAGTGAAGGCATTGCTTCGCTATGCAGAGTCCGGACTCCCAATGTAAAAGATGTTGGTTCAAAACATCGAGACCATTTACGTACACAGTAGGGTTTTCTCTTGTTCCTAGTATAATAAAAAACGATTGTAAAATCAAGCCTTGACAATTTATTCATCTTTGTTCCATGCATATTTCTTATGCATTTAAGAAATACTTGTACTAAAAAGCAAGAATATTCTTGTCTTGAAGGACTCACAAAAAGAAAAACTGCAGGGACAAATCCTGCAGCTTTTCCGTTATATCTAAGCTATTGAAATTAAGATGTATTTTTCTATCCTTTTAATACATTTTTCACCGTATTGGCTACGTTTTCTGCCGTGAATCCGAATTTTTCAAAGAGCAGTTCTGCCGGCGCCGACGCACCAAAACCGTGCATCGTAACCGTTGCGCCATCAAGGCCGACGTATTTGCCCCAGCCGAAATCAGAAGCAGCTTCTACAGCTACACGGGCACGGACGCTGGCTGGCAGGACCTGTGCCTTATACGCATCATCCTGCTGTTCAAATAATTCCATGCAAGGCATGCTGACGACGCGGACATCAATGCCCTCTTTAGCCAGCATATCCTTTGCTTCAACAGCCAAAGATACTTCAGAGCCGCTGGCGATGATGATGGCGTCAGGCGTTTCCTTCGCCGCGTCGGCTACGATATAGCCGCCCTTCAGGGCTTCCTTGCTGCTGCCGGCAAGCTGCGGCAGGTTCTGACGAGTCAGGACGAGAGCTGTCGGCGTTTCCTGGCTCGTAACGGCCAAATACCAGCCGGCAGCCGTTTCCGTCGCGTCGGCCGGACGGAATACGTTGACGTTCGGCGTAGCCCGCAGCATAGCCAGCTGTTCGATCGGTTCGTGCGTCGGGCCGTCTTCGCCGACGCCGATGCTGTCGTGAGTCAATACGTAGGTCGTCGGCAGCTTCATCAACGCGGCCAGACGAATCATCGGTTTCATGTAATCGCTGAATACGAAGAAGGTACCGGCATAGGGACGAAGGCCGCCGTGGAGAGCCAGGCCGTTGGTCATGCCGCCCATAGCCAGTTCGCGGACGCCGAAGTGGAGGTTGCGGCCGCCATAGTTATCTTTGCTGAAATCGCCGGCGTCGTCCATATACGTCTTGTTGGACGGAGCCAGGTCGGCGCTGCCGCCGATGAGCTGCGGCACGAGGTCTTTCAGGCGGTTGATCATGATGCCCGACAGGTTGCGCGTAGCCTGCGGCTTGTCAGCGTAAGCCCAGAAGTCTTCATTTTCCAGAAGAGCCTGCGCGTCTACGGCGCTGTGGAAGGCATCCCATTTCGCTTTCATATCGGGATATTTCGCCGCGTAGTCGGCAAACAAGGCGTTCCAGGCTTCTTCGGCCGCCGCGCCTTTTTTGCTCAGTTCTTCATAATGAGCGTATACTTCGTCGGGAACGTAGAACGGTTCCGTGCTCGGCCAGCCAAGGTTTTCCTTCATGGCGACGATGTTTTCGTCTCCCAGGGGCGATCCGTGAGCCGAAGCCTTGCCCTGCTTAGCCGGGCAGCCGTAGCCGATCTGGGTATGAATCGTAATGAAGGACGGATGTTCCGTATCGGCTTTCGCTTCTTCGATAGCTTTGCCGATAGCGTCCAAATCGTTGCCGTCGGCGACTTCCAGTGTCTGGAAACCGAAGGCCTGCATCCGTTCCTGTACGTTTTCCGTAAAGGCAATATCCGTGCCGCCTTCGATGGAGATGTTGTTGCTGTCGTACAGGACGATCAGCTTGCTCAGGCCCAGCGTACCGGCCAAAGAGAAGGCTTCCGAGGAGATACCTTCCATCATGCAGCCGTCACCGCCGAGGACGAAGGTATAGTGGTCAACGACGGGATATTCGGGCTTATTGAATACGGCTGCCAAATGAGCTTCAGCCATTGCCATGCCGACGGCCATGGACATGCCGGCGCCCAGGGGGCCCGTCGTAGCTTCTACGCCGACCGTGTGGCCGTATTCAGGATGGCCCGGCGTCAGGGAGCCGTCCTGGCGGAACTGCTTCACGTCGTCGAGGGTCAGGCCGTAGCCGAAGAGGTGCAGCAGCGAATACAGCAGCATGGAGCCGTGGCCGCCGGACAAGATAAAGCGGTCGCGATCGGCCCATTTCGGATTTTTAGCGTTGTGCTTCATATGGTTAGCCCACAATTCGTATGCAATCGGCGCGGCGCCCAGGGGAAGGCCCGGATGGCCGGAGTTTGCCTTCTGGATGGCGTCTGCCGACAACACGCGGATTGCATTTACACAAGTCGTGTCAATTGTACTCATGATTTACTCTCTCCTTTATACATTCCTTATAAACATACATACCTTTATTATGGTAAAACACAGCGATTCTGTCAATCCTCAATTCGCAAAAAACAGGGACCGCCGCAGAATCGCCTTCATGTTCTCTGCCGAATAGGGTATAATGAAAGCCGTACAGACATCTTGTCATCAGAAAGGACCTGTCATGGATAAAAAATATTTCTTTTTCGATATCGACAATACCTTAGGCCTCAGCATTTCCAGCATCATTCCGGCTGATACGGCCTATTGCCTGCGCCAGCTTCAGCGGCGGGGCCACTTCGTTTCCATCGCCACGGGGCGCCTGCAGTGCGACGCTCAGCATTTTGCCGACCGCTACGGTATTCCGGCCGTCGTATCCGACGGCGGCAGCAGCCTGTCTCTCGACGGCGAAATTTTGGAAATGGAAGGACTGCCCCTGGAACCCTGCAAAGCCCTCCTGCGCGAGCTGGACGACCGCCGCCTTCCCTGGGCCGTCGTGACGGACAACACGATATGCCGCTACACGCCCTACGCCGACTACCCCTGCGCCGATCCGAAGAACTACATGAAAACGGTCGTGCGCCCCGTCGCTATCGACAGCCTCGACGCAGTCTATAAGATTACCTACGCCCGGCCGGCAGACGAACAAAACGAGCCGGACCGGCAGGGCCTTCCGCACCTGACCTACTTAGACCATACGTACCTCGTCGAGCCGACAGATAAGGGAAAGGGCATCCTCAACATGCTGAAGCGCGTCGGCGGCAGGCCCGAAGACGCCGTCGTCTTCGGCGACGGGCTGAACGACATTTCCATGTTCCGCAAGCCCTTCTTTTCCATCGCCATGGGCAACGCTAAGGCGGAGCTGAAAGAACGGGCCGACTATATTACAGACGACAACGACAAAGGCGGCATCCTTCATGCCTGCGTCAAATTCGGCTGGATATAACATGTTATAGGCACTACGACAAAATGGGCAGACCTGCGGGCCTGCCCATTTTTAGCTTTCTTTATAGAGTTGGCACTACATCCTCGACGCCAGGTCTACCAGGCGAAAGACGTCGTTTTTCTGTCCGCCGCCGTCCTGGCCGCCATGAGGCGCGTCTTTCTTATGGTCCCTTGGCTTTTCGTCTTCAGCCTCTTCGTCGCTGGCCGCCGCAGCTTCGTCAGCTTCTTCGCTGATGACGGCCTTCGCTTCGTTGAGCTGATGATTTTTAGCCAAGAAGGCGTCGCGCTCAGCCGGCGATACGACCTTAATCGTAATCTGCCCGTCGCCCTTGACGATGTAAGGCGTAGCGATAGACGACTTAGCGTCTTCCCTGTCGCCCGTATCGTTCAGTCCGCGCTTGTCGGGCTTGACGATATCCTTATTCTGCACCGGCGGTTCTTTGCCGCGGATTTTTTCCTTCACGACCTTTTCGCCGCCGTCGTCAATCATGCTGACGCCTTGCTGCAGAATCTCGATAACCAAATCGTTATTAGCGTCTTCGCCTTCGATGGTCTTCTTCAAATCGGCGAAATCCTTGTAATGGCGCAGCCGCTCGAGAATTTCATCGGTCAGGTTATAGCGCTGCTTTTCAATCAGGTACGGCAGGGGGATCACGCCGCCGCCGCGGATTTCCAGGACCATGTCGCCGAGGGGCTGGTCCTTGGGGACGGTGAAGCTCATGGTCTTCACTTCATCGGCGCCGCGGTACGGATGGAGCTTGACCCGGAAATACACGTTGTCTCCGGGGCTGACGACAACGGGAGCCGCCGTCGCGTCGACGATGCGCGCTTCTTTCTTAGCCTGCGTAATATCGACGTTCATCTCGATATCCAGCACGGGATAGTCAATGAATTCGTTGTGCTTGAGTATATCCAGTACGTTGTACAGCTCGTCGATGCTCTTCTCGTTGATGTTGTCGACAGAGTAGTACATGTTGTGACGGCTGATGTCCTTATCCCGGCCGTTAGACGACCGGATCGTATAGGACAAGGTCGCCGTGCCGCCGCCGCTGCGGTCGATGGTCTTGTTGACCGTGTTGTATACCGTCGTGGCCGCCAGGACCGGCGTCAGCTCGTTGTCTTCAATGATCTTGACCCGCTTTACGTTATTCGCGCCCGTATCGGTATCACGGATATTGATAGTCACGGGGATGCCCGCCGTCAGCCGTCCGTACAGGCCGGCAATGCCTGCTCCCCGGTCCTGGTTGATGCGGCCGATTTCCGCGCCTACGGACCCTAGCTTGAAGGAGCTGGACATATTATTGACAATAGTAAAAATATAGGCGTTGTGCATGAAGTAATTCATGCTGCCCTTTTTCAGGAACGGATGGCCGAAGGCGACGATGTTGTCGCCGTCTACGTAGGTCACCGTGCCGATAGCGCCCATCTTCATATCGCCGTTGACCAGCGACGCGGCTACGGAGCTTCCCGCTTCCAGGGGCGCCGGCGCTTCGTCGGCCGCCGCCGAGGCCGTATTGACAGGCATGAAGTTGTACTGAGGCAGCTTGGACGTCATCCATTCGGTCGACACGCCGTCGAAGCCGCTCACCATAAGAGGCGTCGCGATGGGAATCAGCGACGATTCCCTGGCGTTGAACGGACGGATCTCTTCCTTCGTCGGCACGTTCCACAGCTTGAGCATATCGCCGATAGGCGTAATCATGCCGACGCGGGAATTCGTAAAGGACCAGCCGTAGGCGATGGCCCCGACGAGCTTGCCGTCAATATACACGGGGCTGCCGCTCATGCCCTGGGCGATGCCGCCCGTTTCCTCTATGAGCGGTCCGGAAAACTTCGCCAATATCAAATCGCCGGACGGGCCGCTGTTTTTCATGACTCCCAGTATTTCTACGGGAAAGGTTTCTATCGTATTGCCGTGAACTACCGTCTTGGCATATCCCGTCATGCCCTCGCGCACTTCGCTGACGTTCATAAAGTCCTGGGCAAAGGCGGTGAGAGACATGGCGCAGCAGACAGCAGCCAGACATGTCCGCGCGGCGAGACGCCGCAGCATGCGTAATCGTATCATTAAGATTCTTTTCCTCTTATTTCTCTTCCACAATAATTACGGCAGTTCCCCGCTTGACAGCCGTTCCCGGAGCTACCAAAACCTGCTTTACGACGCCGTCAGAAGCGGCTCGCGCTGCCGGCATGGGGCCGGCCAGGGAATCGACGGTCAGCAGGACGTCGCCCTGCTTTACTGCCGTCCCGGCAGGAGTAATAGAAACGACCGTTCCGCCTAATACAGACGGATACGAAACGTCGGCGGCAAAGGCCGCCGCGGCGCTCATGCACAAGGCAGCGGAAACCATCAGGGTACGCAGCCATTTCATGTCAAATCCCTCCTTAGATACACGTTTATATATCTTCAAAACTATCTTTCAGCTGATTCATGGCCTGGAGCGACTTACCGGCTCCGTTAGCCACGCACAGCAGCGGCTCGTCGCACAGGTACGCCGCCATGCCCGTCGTCCGGGAAATGAGGCGGTCCAGTCCGTCGAGGAGCATGCCGCCGCCGGTCAGGACGATGCCGTGGTCGGCAATATCCGCCGCCAGCTCAGGCGGCGTCTTTTCCAAAATGGACAGGACGGCCCGCAAAATCCGCTGTATGGGCTCGTCCAGAGCCCGGCGGATTTCCTGGGAATCGATGTCCATGACGACGGGCAGGCCCGTCTCCGTACTGCGGCCGCGGACGTCCGCCGTGAGGATGCGGCCGTCGGGCAGGGCCGTACCGATGAGTATTTTCAGCTCTTCCGCCGTGCGGCTGCCGATGGTAATATGCTTTATCTTTTCCAAATAATGGATAATCGCTTCGTCAAAGGTATTGCTGCCGATGCGCAGGGATTCGCTGATGACGATGCCGCTGAGGCTTAAAATAGCCACGTCCGTCGTGCCGCCGCCGATATCGATGACCATGGAGCCGTTCGATTCGGCAATATCGAGGCCTGCGCCGATAGCCGCCGCCAGAGGTTCTTCCATGACGACGGTTTTGCGGGCTCCGGCCTTGCGGGCGGCTTCCATGACGGCGCGCCGTTCGACATTCGTAATACCCGACGGCACGCAGATGATGACCCTCGGCTTGAAAAACAACGCCTTGCCAATGGCCTTGCGGATAAAATACTGCAGCATGTACTCCGTCGCGTCGTAATCAGCGATGACGCCGTTCTGCATCGGATGGTAGGCGTGAATATGCCGCGGCGTCCGCCCCAGCATCGACTGGGCTTCCCTGCCGATGGCGATGACCTGATTCGTCGCCTTGTCGACGGCGATGACCGCCGGCTCGTTGACGACGACGCCCTGATGCTTGACATAGACGAGGACGTTCGTCGTCCCCAGGTCGATGGCGATATCACTGCCCAGCCAGTTCGCCAGGGACAGCGAATGGGACAGGCCGGAACGGGCTTTTTTCTTAGTTTTCTTCTTCGTCAATATTGACCCGAACAATATCAGCACCTAACCTTTGTAATTTCAATACGAGATTATCGTAGCCCCGGTCGATATGGTACAAGTACCCGACTTCCGTTTCGCCTTCAGCGACGAGGCCTGCCAGGACGAGAGCCGCGCCGGCGCGCAGGTCCGTCGCGTTGACCGCCGCTCCTTTGAGCTTCGGCACGCCTTCTACGATGGCGCTGCGCCCTTCAATGCGGATTTTCGCCCCCATGCGCTTAAATTCGTCGACGTGCATGAAGCGGTTTTCAAAGACCGTCTCCGTAATGACGCTCGTGCCCTGGCAAATCGTCGCCAAGGCCATGAACTGAGCCTGCATATCTGTCGGGAAGCCGGGGTAGGGCAGGGTCTTGACGTCGGCCGGACGCATGGGCAGATGCCCGATGACCCGGATGCCGTCGATATCCTCGATGACCTCGGCCCCTACTTCCTTCAATTTCGCCACGACGGGCTTCAAATGCTCCGACAAGGCATTTTCTACGAACACGTCGCCGCCGGACATGGCCGCGCCGATCATAAAGGTGCCCGCTTCGATGCGGTCGGGAATGACCGAGTGCGTCGCGCCGTGCAGCTCCTTGACGCCTTCGATGCGGATGACATTCGTGCCGGCGCCGCGGATATTGGCCCCCATGCTGTTCAGATAGGTCGCCAGGTCAACGATTTCCGGCTCTTCTGCCGCGTTTTCCAGGACGGTCTTGCCTTCGGCCAGCGAAGCGGCCATGAGGATGTTTTCCGTCGCGCCGACGCTGGGGAAATCGAGGTAAATCTGCGCCCCTTTCAGGCCGTTGGGAACCGTCGCTTCAATGTCGCCGTTTTCCAGGTTGATGACGGCGCCCATGGCCTCAAAGGCCTTCAGATGCAGGTCGATAGGCCGGGCGCCGATGGAACAGCCGCCGGGCAGGGAAATCTTCGCCCGGCCTTTGCGAGCCAGCAGAGGCCCCATGACCAGGAAGGACGCCCGCATGCGCCGCACGAGGTCGTACGGCGCCGACGTCGACGACAAATTCGACGCGTCGATTTCCAACACGCCCTTCTGCGGATTTTCTATATGAACGCCAAGAGATTCGATGACGTCGCAGACCGTATGGACGTCGTCTAATTTCGGAATTTCCGTCAATGTGCTCTTCGTCGTTCCCAGCATGGACGCGACGATAATCGGCAGCACGGCATTTTTAGCCCCGCTGACGCGAACAGTACCCATTAAGGGCTTTCCACCATGAATAACCAGCTTCTCCAATTCCGGTGCCTCCTAAACAGAATTCGATATATAAGACAGGCAGGATGCTTCGGCAGCTAAAAAGACGTGGCACTCTGCCTATTGTGATTTTATTTACTATCAAGTCATTGTACCATAAAAGGTACGAAACTAAAAGAGGTGGACAGGGAAAAGATAAAGCTCTTACAATCAATTTACCTGATATAAAAGGATTTGTTATATATCGCAATACGTCTTTAGTACAAAGCAGACTGTCCGTCCCAGTACCGGACCGGCCTTTCTGATACAACCGTTACGCTTCTTTCCCTACTGTAAAGTAAAAATGGAGCTGCCGCACGAAGAGGAAATAATTCTTCATTCGGCGACAGCCCCGTTTATACCGGAGTATCAATCTCAGCGAATATAATGTTAATAACTTGTTGCAAAATATCGTCAGGTAATTGCTCTATGACTCGATAGGTTCTCGCCTCTATATCCAGAGCCCGGATATGCTCGCATAAAATACATCCCGTGGTTTTCGTTCTTTCATCCAGCGGCACATGCAGAGGGAAATGATTCATCGTATTTGTAATAGGGCAAACAATTACCATGCTCGTCTTTGCGTTAAATGTGTCATTGCTGACGACAACGGCTGGGCGATACCCTGCCTGTTCATGTCCTGCACGGGGATTTAAATTTACTTTGATAATTGTTCCTTGTTTTACCATATTTCCTTACCTACCGGGTCGCCCCAATCTATCGTTTCTTTTTCGTATGTGCCGTCATAATTGGCAAACAATTCTTCAATCGTCTTCCTTTTGTGCGGTTTGATGATAAGGTTGCCGCCCTGCACAGACATTTCCACCACGTCGTTATCATCCCAATCCAGTATATCAATGATATTCTTCGGAATTCGGATGCCTTGAGAGTTACCCCATTTTTGAATTTTTACCGTAGCAGCCATGCCTCTCACTCCCTTCTGTATATACATAGTATATACTACAAAAAGAAGCGAGTCAACGAATTTAAGATTCCACCTCTTCATAATTCAGCTCAAAAACGTCTTTTGGCATTGTCTGCACAGTATCTTTGGTTCGGGTCGACTGCAAGTAACTGTACAACTTTTTATTTTATATATACTATTAGCCCTGAACAATAGCAGTATCTACTAACCAAGAGTTTTCTAATTGCAAAAAAGAGACTCCCTTGCGAGAGTCCCTTCGCGTTATGCCGAGCAGAATTACAAGTGAATGCTCCATTTCGCGCTCTTGTCGAAGCGGTGGAACGTGTCGATAAAACGAATCGTGCCGCTCTTATAGCGCATGACGACGGAGTTGGTACGAGCGCCGCCGCCGAAATACTGAACGCCGCGCATCATCGGCGTATTCGTAATGGCCGTCGCCGAGAAAATGCAGTCGTCGCCCTTGACCAGGTCGTCAATCGTCATGACCTTGTTCAAATCCATAATGCCCATTTCGTAGCACCGCTTCCGTTCTTCATCGGTGTAGGGAATCAGGCGGGCCTGCATATCGCCGCCGAGGCATTTGAGAGCCGCCGCGGCAAGTACGCCTTCCGGCGCGCCGCCGATTCCCATGAGGACGTGAACGCCTGAGCCTTCAATACCTACGTCAACAGCCGGCGATACGTCGCCGTCCGTGATGAGTTTGATGCGTGCGCCGGCGTCGCGGCAGTCGTTGATGATTTCCTGATGCCGTTCGCGGTCGAGGATGACGACGGTCAGATCGTCAATGCTCCGTTCCAGCCCTTCGGCAATGCGGCGCAGGTTTTCCTGCACGGGCTTGTTCAAGTCGATGCGCCCCTTGGCACGCGGCCCGACGCAGAGCTTTTCCATATACATATCCGGCGCGTGAAGCAGATTGCCCTTGCCGGCAATGGCGATAACGGCGATAGACCCGTCCTGCCCCTTTGCCGTTAAATTCGTCCCCTCCAGAGGGTCGACGGCAATATCTACGGGCGTGCCGCCGGCGCCGACTTTTTCGCCGATATACAGCATCGGCGCTTCGTCCATTTCGCCTTCGCCGATGACGACGGTCCCGTCGATAGGCACGCTCGACAAGATCGAATGCATGCCGTCGACAGCCAGCTGGTCTGCCCCCATCTTGTTGCCTTTCCCCATGAGTCGGCCTGCTTTAACGGCCGCCGCTTCCGTAACGCGAACGAATTCCAGTGTGAGCACTCTGTCCATATTCCTGCCTCCTGTTGCTATACGATTAAGCCGGAGCCTGTACCTGTCCGCAAATCCGCCGGCTCATCGGGCTTGCGGCAGCATATCCCGCATCATGCGATGCCTTTCATGCTGTACTACTTCTACGCTGTCTGGATAAAGTCCTGCCCCGGGAGTTTGTATAAATATAGTACACTTTATTTAAGAGAAAGCATAAAAAAACGCCTGCCGAAGCAAGCGCCGCCATGCTAAAAACGTAACTATACGTTCTATATGTATCTAATACCTTCTATATGTATTTAACACGCTCCGTTCCTTCCAATACACTACTGCGTACACCAGACGGCCGGCGGTAATCATGCCCCGGAAGCGGGGTGATGCGTATGGATTCTATCAATACTATCCTAGTATTGCTGATAGTGTTGTTCTATCTCATTTTGCATAAACAAAAGTAGCCGCCCTGCTCCCCAGCAACTGCGACTACTCTTGTTCGTAAATAAATAGGGCTAACCGTTTGTCGGCGCACCTCCTTTTTCCTTATCATAGCATGGCCCTTCTCCACCGTCAAAGCATATGCAAATTTAGCAAACATATGATTTATCCGTCTCTTGACACAACGCAGCCTTTCCTGTACGCTATCTCAAGAGGTGCTGCGTACACCAAACGGCAGGCGGTAATCATGCCCCGGAAGCGGGGTGATGCGTATGGATTCTATCAATACTACTCTAGTCTTACTGATAGTATTGTTCTATCTCATTTCGCATAAAACAAAATAGCCGCCCACTAGTCCGCTAAGCTATTGGCAGCTATTTTGCAAATGTCTTATGGGGGCTGACCGTTTGTCGGCGCAGCGCCTTGTTTTTTCATCTTTATTGTACGAAATGACGGGACGGCCGTCAAGTATCTTTTCTGTATAATGCACGAGAGCCGGACATCGCGGAGATGTCCGGCTCTCGTCGTATATTACGGTTGCTTCGTATGTCTTCTATGCAAGGAAAACCATCGCTTGCGGCAGTCGGCGCTGCAGAAGGCCGTCCGCTTGTCCTTGGCGTCCCGTATGTCGACGAGGACGCCGCAGTTCCGGCAGTGGAACGTATTCTGTACCGTCTGGGATGTCACGTTTTTAGAATGCTTCCAGTACAGCCGCTCGCAGTGAGGCGAGCAGAATTTCCTCCGCTTATCTGCCCTATGCTTCACCATGACCAGCTTGCCGCAGCGCAGGCAGCGGAAGGTACGCAGCGTCTTCCCGGCTGCCCGCTGAGACGGCGGCGTTTCGTCCTCATGGCGGTGCCGGTACGCATAGCGCCGGCATACTGCGCTGCAGTACTTCTCCGTCACGCGGTGCGCCGTAAACACCTTGCCGCACACCGGGCATGTCGCTTCCCGTTCCACGCCGCCTTAGACCTTCCAGTTCATGCCGACGTTGAACTGATACGTGTCTTCGTTGTCATTGCCGAAGGTCTTTTCCATATCCAGGAACATGTACGTCCCCTTGCTGAATTGATGAGAGAAGCCGAGGCCTACATCGTACCAGGTACCTTCGTTTTCATAGGTCGTATCGAGATACCCTGTCGCATCACGGGCTTCAATATCCTGATCCCCGAGGAATTCGTGGAGAATATCGGCTTTGACATAGAATGTCGTCTTTTCGCCCATATCCTTGCCCAGGCGGAAGCCGACGCGGCCGATGAGGCTGTCGATAGCGTCGAGCTGTACATTCGTACCCTGGCTTGTCGTGTAGTCAGCGTCGGTGACGTGAGCATACTGGATTTGTGCCTGAGGCTCGATGTACCAGTCGTTGCCCAAATCTTTCTTGCGGCCGTATTCAGCGCTGGCCGAGTACACGAAGTTGCTGTAATCACCGGTAATCTTTTCACCTGTTGAGCGGGCGTATACTTCAAAATCGTTGGACAAACGGCCAAACTTCAATACGTAATCCGTATAGTGACCTTTGTCACCCAGCCACGTATCGTAGAACCATACGCCGGCTCTGCGAACGTCGCCTTCACCGGCTACGTTCTTGTAATCGGCTGTGCCGCGCATGTAGTCGAGAGCAAAGCCCTGACGGTGTTCGCCATCCTCGCGGTCCCCCACTTTCCGGTCATAGCCTAATTCCATCATCGTATTCATGCTGCGGAAGGCGTCGGACTTGCCGATGCGGTCGTGACGCATACGAACCCAGAGGCCTTCGTCGCCGTCAAGATACCGCGCTTCGCCCATGCGCTTGTTCAGGCGGTCCATGTATACGGCGTTGGAATAGTTGATACGGGACATGGAAACGACGGTCTTGCCAGCGTCGGACAATTCCGTACTCTTGACGCCGATGAGCTTATAGTTCGTCGTTTCATCGACAGTCGTGCCATTTGCTCCCGTATCAGTGCCAATGCTATCCTGCGGCTGTGCGGCCAGCATCATAACACCGTTGGCTTCCGGAGTCCCCGGCGTCCCTTCGCTGTCAAAGAAACCTTCAACTAAATCCGAGCCCGGTTTTTCCGTATCGCCGGAGCCATTGCCCGTCGAGCTGTCGTAGTGATGGTTTTCATCGCTCGTATCATAGCTATCCGTGCCGACTTCGTATTCGATATTGTTGATGCCCTGATCCCAGGTTATGGCACGGAAGGAAGCCGTCGAACCCTTACCGACGGTGGCAAAGCGCAGGCCATCGAAAATGCCTCCATCGCTCCTGCCAGCGTACATATCTTCCTGTGTTACCGGATCGACGACGTTCACGACGTATTCGCCATTGGCATTCTTCATGTATACCATATCGCTCAACGTCCGATCGGCATCCAAGCTCATGTTAAAGACAGCATCGCCGTTCATTTCATATATCGTTAAGGCATGGGCCGAGGCGTTTCTGTCCGTATTGGCCGATACCAAGTCAATGATAGCGTTGCTGCTGCCTTCCGTGTTGATACGGGTAATCCAGCTCTGACCGGTGACGTTCCAACGGGAATTGTCACCCATGGTGAGATTTACCTCACCGCCTTTAAAGATCTCACTGCTGAAAGCCGGGTCAAAGAAGGTCGTATGGCTGCTGCCATTGATAACACCGGCATCGCCGTAATCATCGGCGCGGCCTGTAAGGGTACCGCCGTTGCCGAGGTTGACGTTCAAAACGCCATTGTTACCGGCAAGGAGATTGCCCGTAATATCGATTCTGGCCCCATCGTTCTTGGGCGTAATATCTACCTGTCCGGCATAGGCCGAAAGAATGTCGCCAGTAATAACGCTGTTTACCACATTTCCGGCTGCATCAGTATAGGAATCATAGTTCAACGTAACCGTCGCCCTGTCGGCAACAGGCGCTAACACGACATCTTCCGTAAGGCCCGTCGCCGTACCTGCGGCAATGGCGATGTCGAGGCTATTCGGGCTCGTTTCATAGCGGTCGGTGCTGATATAGGACTGCCCGTCAATGGAAATATCTGCCGTATTATAAGCCCAGACAGTACGTTCGAGCTGGTTTTCGTTCGTGTTGTCGGCATAGGTACGGATGACGTTCTGATTGCCCGACACGCTGATCTGCGCCCCGTCTTCAGCATAGAGGGAAGAAATGACTTCCTTACCAGCAAAATCTGCGTCGCTATCCAAGTTGCCAGCATTGGAGATGACGGCGGCAGACTGAACGACGTTACTATTACCATTTAAATTGACACTCGTCAGTGCTTCATCGGTTGTTGTTCCATTCGCATATAAAGCACCATACAAGGTATTTTGATTACCTGCTTCTAAGGATACTGTACTGCCGCTTACAGCATATACACCATAGGAATTACCAAAATCTGCCGCATCTTCACTTTCCGTAATAACACCGGCAGAAATAATATTATTCCCTATCGCTGTAAGTTCCACTTCCGAAGAAGTATCTGCATATGCGCCGTAGGCATCAACTGTAAGTTGGTTATCCGTCGCATTTAACACAACAGAACCCTTCGTATCTGTCCAAATCCCTGTATTAGCATTTACATAGTTGAGCCCGTCAGCTTGAAGATTGACGTTACCTTGACTAAACGCTCTCACACCGGTTCCTGTATCAGATTGGACACTGTTGTTGCCACTGTTTGACGTCATTTGCAAATCAGCCAATGCGCCGTTTGCTACTACGCCCATTTTACCGCCATATATGGCGTTATTGCCTGCACTGTTTACGTTAAGCTGAAAAGCTATACCCGTGCTATCCCATGCGTACAAACCATACCCATTAGATGACACAGTGGTCGAACCTTGCGCCGTAATATCAACCTTGCTGTTCGTCGCCAATACGCCATAATTGGATTGAGAAGCACCGCCTTCTGCGGTTATTTGGATATTATTACCGGAAACAGCCACATGATTCGAGGTGCCTTCACCTAAAGCATATCCATAAATACCATAGGTCGCATTATTATCGCTTCGGGCTTCAATAGCAATATCTTTACCAGTAACGGCCGTTTCTGCCGACAGTCCGGAGTAAGCATTCGTATAAAGGCCGGATACAGTCAAATTCGGTAAATATATACCGTCATTATGAGCACTTAAATAAATATCTCCCTGTCCATCTAAAGTAACGCTGCTGTCTAATTCAGACGCTGTCGTATGAACGGCATTGGTACTTTCTATGCCGTCTGTCATGACGCGAATACCGCCATTTTCAGCAGTAATTATACTGCTGCCATTTTGGGCAAAAACACCCTGATTCATTTTACCTGCCGCATAAATATCTACGCCATAGCCGTATTCATTTTGCCCTTTGGCTGTAACCGTTACCGATCCTTCCTTACCGCCATGAATACCATATATTGCGGCATTTTCATCCGTATTCGATATAGAAATAAACCCATCTGCCGTAACCTGTACTGAGCCGTTACCTTCTGCCCGTATCCCCGACACATCATTTCCTTCGTTTGAAGGTTTCTCTACGACTTGAGAGTGCGTAGAAATGATAACATTGCTACCGGAATTAAGAGTGATAACACCAGCATTTTTAGCAACAACACCATCCACATTACCACCCGTCGCATCTGGCGCTCCCGTTGTAATATCTACGCCAATATCACCGGTTGTATTAATGCTAATTGTACCACCGCCGCCAGTCGTCCTACCGGCACTAATACCATAAGCACGTACGCCAGTTGTTTCTAGATTTACTGCAAACCCTCCATTACTACTGCTAATATCAACTGTACCATTTCCTGTCGCGTCGACGCCTATGACTTGTGCACCAGCATCGTTATTCACATTAATAGTATTAGAAGCGCCACTTAAAGAAACTAGTGTCCCAGCCCCGTCTGATGCCACGCCGTTTGTAGTAGCAGTTATGACGTTTTCTTTGCCTGCCGTCACACTAACCGTGCCAGAAGAAGCATTAATAGCCGTTTGACTGGTAACAGTCTGTTCATTTTCATCTATATATTGGCCGATGTAGTTGTTGTTTCCAGCTGTGACTATAATCTCACTCGTTCCATTGGAAAGAATACCATTTGTCGCACCGGCAATAATGTTATCTGCATCGGCAATCACATTCGTATTGCCATCGGCTTCTGTCCAGATACCGTTGGTTCCGCCAACCAATACGTTAGTATAATCTACATAATCGGCAAAGGTAGATATATCGCCTTCTGATTCCGGTTTTACTGCTTGTATGATAATATCGCCGGAAGCAGTAGAATGAACGGCATTTTTGCCGGCAGAAATATAGTTATATTTGCCATTCAAAGAAATAGCGACATTATTTGTACCTGTATAAATACCATCTCCATTACCTTTCGATGAGCTGTTCTGTCCTTCGCCAATAATGATATTTCCTTCTGCCGCATTCAGTTGGATAGAACCCCTCTGATCATCTGTATAATTCTCAGACACTTTAGTTGTAAAAATCCCGTCACCTTTTCCATTATTAAAGTGAATAATATTACTTCCTGCTGCATTCAGCTCTACATCAAAAACAAGGTCTCTGTTTATATTTTTATTCGTTTCAATGCCATGGCTAGAAGAATTAATAGTAATATTCCCGGCCTCAGCGTCTGTTTTTTCTGTAGAAATATGGAAAGTCTGGCCATTTCGATTAGCATAAATATACCCATTAACAGTCAAATCACCGCTAACGACTTTATTTTCATAACCCGTACCAGTGATATTACCATCTATGGTTTCCGCAGCCATGCCCGTCGTCCACACGACCATGCTCATAGCCATACCTAACAACACGGCTCTTCGTAATTGCTTTCCTCTCATGTCATTTCCTCCTTAACAAAATTCATAACGTCAACATAGTTCCGTTCTCTACATTGCCTCAGGTAGGGGGAAAATGGCACGACAAAAAGACAGAGCATGGCCGCTCTGCCTATTAGGTATTGCTATATGACTCAGGACAGACGTATCCTGCGTTACTTCAGTATATACACCTCTATTATAGTACCCCCCCCCCCTATATGAATTAGCAGATACATTGCCTGTAATGGCCCTTAATACTGCCTTTATTTCCTGTGCATGGAGACGGACAGGTTTCATATCCGTTCACCCCCTTTCGATATTTTTAAATATAGTTTTACTATACTATATTTACGGGGTGAACGCAATAATATTTTCCCATTTTCCTATTTTCCATCATGCTGTCTATTCATGTTCAGCCTGGATTCCCCTTTCTCCTGCATTGTTTTCATTTCACACAGCCTATGCTACTATAGATATATAGAGTTATGGATATCTATGCGAAGGGAGGAAGATTGTATTGCCAAAGCTATACCCGCCGACACCGTTAAGCCTCATCATCCTGGCTGGCGGCAGAAGTTCTCGTATGGGGCAGGATAAAGCCTCTCTTCCCTGGCATGGCACGACGCTGCTGCAAGATATGATATGGCGCAGCCAATCGATTGCCTTTGCCGAAATCATCATATCAGCCAATGAGCAGCCTGACTTGTCGTGCTTGCCGCCAGAGATTCTTTCCCGTACCCACATCGCCGCAGACAGGCATCCCGGCTGGGGTCCCCTCGGAGGCATGGAAGCGGCCTTCCGCGCCAGTACCTGCTCGTACTGCCTCGTCTTGTCCGTCGACCTTCCCTTTTACGATTTCTCTCCCGTAAAACGGCTCCTGCCGGAGCTGACCCAAATACCACCGGTCGATTTGTTCCTACCTATGTCCGAAAGCCGACCTCAGCCCCTAGCCGCCGTATATAGGCGAGGGCCGACTCTCAAAGCCGTGCAGGCGACCTTAACTGCGGAAAAACGCCGCGTCTTATCTATCGTCGACGCACTGACTGTCCGCATCCTCGACGACGCAGGCTCACCGATTCTTTATACAAACATCAACACGCCGTCAGCCTATAAAGATGCCTTGGCTATCGACATCAACCGTCGTCGTGCCGTCCCCGTCGCAACGATATCTGCTGGCCGTTCAGGCAGCGGCAAGACTGCCCTGGCTGTCGAAGTCATTGCAGAGCTGACGCGGCGCGGCTGTACCGTTGGCTATATCAAAAGCACCCATCACCATGCTTGTCAGGAAACACCGAGCTCCGATACGGCCAGAGCCCGCAGGGCCGGCGCGGCAGTATCCCTGCTCTGCAGCCCCGACGACATCCCAGCAGGACAGACGAAAGAGCAATTCTTGTATCAGTTGTCACAACAGATAGATGCCGACCTAGTTCTCATAGAAAGCCGCAGCCACGGCCTGTTTCCCATCCTGTACATCGACGGCACCGAGCCGTCTGCAGTTCCTGAGGACAAGATTACCGCCCGTATTGGTAAAAGAAACTGTTCAGCCCAGTATCATACCCTGACTAATCAACTCGACGCCATTTGCGCCTATATCCTCTACATAACGAAGTCCTAACGCCGCGATATAAATATTTGCATATTCGCGCCGAGAATACTAAAATAGATATATTAAGCATTATCATTAGCAAAGAAAGGAATTGCCTATGTCAGCCTACAAAACGATTACTACGGTCTGCCCGTATTGCGGCGCAGGCTGCGTCATAGATTGCACCGTCGATACGGAGAATAACTGCATCATCGAAGCCAAGGGCTCTCCCGACGGCGTCAACAACGAAGGCCGCCTGTGCCTGAAAGGCCTGTACGGCTGGGATTATCTCAACGACCCGCAGATTTTAACCCGCCGCCTGCGCCATCCCATGATACGCAAGTTTGGGAAAAGCTCTCCTCTCGTCGAGGTATCGTGGGACGAAGCCATCCAATTCGCCGCCGAACGGCTCAAGGCCATCATCAAATCCTACGGACCCGATACGGTCATGGGTGCCGGCTCAGCCCGCGGCCCGGGAAACGAAGCGGCCTATATCAT
Organism: uncultured Megasphaera sp.; assembly: GCA_900554215.1. Lineage (GTDB taxonomy): Bacteria > Bacillota > Negativicutes > Veillonellales > Megasphaeraceae > Megasphaera. The sequence continues at coordinate 1,284 of USGG01000018.1, read as the reverse complement.
GCAGAAATTCATGCGCGCCGTCGTCGGCACGAACAACGTCGACCACTGCGCCCGCGTTTGACACGCTCCATCTGTTGCCGGGCTCGGTGAGTCCGTAGGAGAAGGGGCCATGTCTATCAACATCCCCGAAATCGAAGATGCAGAAGTCATCTTCAACATCGGCTACAACGGGCCTGCGTCTCATCCTATCGTGGCCCGCCGCATCGTGCGGGCTAAGAAAAAGGGATGCAAGATTATCTGTGTAGATCCCCGCAAGACCGAAACGGCCCGCATCGCCGATATTTACCTGCCCATCAAGGGCGGCACCAACATGCTGTTTCTCAACGCCATGGCCCACGTCATCGTCACGTCGGACCTGGTAGACCACGATTTCATCAAGGCCCACACGACGGGCTTCGAGGAATATGCGGCGGAAATTTCACAGAAAAAATACGCCCCTGAAGCGGTTTCCCTCGCCACAGGCCTGGCTGCCGGCGACATCCGCGCCGCCGCCCGCCTATTTGCTTCGTCGAAGCACACCATCACCCTGTGGGGCATGGGCGTGACGCAGTTTTCCCAAGGCGTAGAATGCGTCATCGCCTGCTCGAACTTAAACCTCATGACGGGAAATTACGGCCGCCATGCCGCTGGCGTCGGCCCTGTCCGCGGTCAGAACAACGTCCAAGGCACGTGCGACATGGGCCTGCTGCCCAACAATTATCCCGGCTATCAGCCTGTCGCCGATCCGCAGGTGCGGCAGAAATTTGAAAAGGCCTGGGGCCGTCCCCTGCCGTTTAAGCCCGGCATGATGCTGACCCAGGTCCCCCACGCCGTGTTGGAAGAAACGGATCCGGCCAAGAAAATCCACGCCTACTACATCATCGGCGAAGACCCGGCCCAATCAGACCCGAATTTGGCCGAAGTCCGGGAAACCTTGTCCAACATCGAGTTCGTCATCGTGCAGGATATTTTCTTCAACAAGACCTGCGAATACGCCGACGTCATCTTCCCGGCTACGGCCTGGGGCGAACACGACGCGGTGTACACGTCGTGCGACCGCCGCTTCCAGCGCGTCCGCAAGCTCGTCGAGCCTCAGGAGGGCTGCCTGACCGACTGGGACATCACATGCCGCCTAGCGACGGCTATGGGCTATCCCATGCACTACGCCGACACGGAGCAGATATGGGATGAAATGCGCCGCTTATGCCCCAAATTTACCGGCGCAACCTATGAAAAAATCGCCGCCAACCACGGCATCCAATGGCCCTGCACGTCGGAAGACCCGTCCGACACGGGCACGCCGAT
>USGG01000017.1 GCA_900554215.1 uncultured Megasphaera sp. | reverse complement strand
CGCGGGCCAGCACGCCCTGAATATAGCATTGCCGCAGCGGCTCGGCCAATATTTCGATTTGCTTATCCTTGTCCAAGGCCTTCTTTATATAGGACAGCCGTTTTTCGACGGTCTTCTGGTCAGTCATGGCCATCCACTGGAAGGGCGTGCATGGCTTGGGAATAAAGGGATTGATGCTCAGAGTAATCTTTCCCTTATTGCCGATGGAAGCCATATGGGCCTGCACGCGCCTGGTCATCGTCACGATGCCTTCGATGTCCTCGTCTGTTTCCATTGGAAGGCCGATCATGATGTACATGCGGACGTGGCGGATGCCGGCAGCCGTCGCCAAGTCGATGGAATGGAGCAGGTGCTCTTCCGTAATCCCTTTATTGATGATGTCGCGCATGTGGGTGCTGCCCGCTTCCGGCGCTAGGGTAATCGTCTTTTGGCCGCTTTCGGCCAGCCCCTTAACGATGGCCGGCGTAATCGAATCGGCCCGCAGGGAGGCGCAGGAAAACGCCAACCCCTGACTGCGGATAAATTCGACGAGTTCGTCGATATAGGGATAGTCCGATATGGCTGCACCCATGAGGCCGATTTTCTTGCCCAGACGCTTTCCCCTCAGCACGGCTTCCTTCACGTACTCCAAAGGCCGCACGCGGGGCCGCCGGTAGCAGTAGCCGGCCATGCAGAACCGGCAGTGCCGGCCGCAGCCGCGGGCGATTTCAATGAGGTACATAGCCCCGAATTCCGTATGGGGCGTCGCCACGACCGTTTCTCCCGGCCCGGTAAGTTCCCGCCACTGCCGCCGTACCGAAGCCGGCGCGCCGTCTTCCGGAACGATGGCCTGCAAACGGCCGTCCTCACCGTATTCGTGACGATACAGGGACGGAACGTATACGCCGGGTACCTTCGCCAGCCGCCGCAGCAGCGCCTGCCGGCTTTCTCCGGCCTCGCGGCCCTCCGTGTATGCGCCTAAAAACGAATGGATCAGCCCTTCGCCTTCGCCGATCAGGCAGACGTCGACAAAGGGAGACAAGGGCTCCGGATTAAAAAACGCTACGGGCCCGCCCATGACGACGAGAGGATCCCTTTCCTCCCGGTCCGCAGCCAGCACGGGCACGCGGCCCTGCTCCAGTATAGCCGGAATATTAAAGTAATCCATTTCAAAGCTGACGGATAAGCCGATGATTTCAAAATCGCAGAGAGGCCGGCCGTTTTCCAGGGTCAGCAACGGAGACCGCTCCTTGGCGTACAAAGCGGCCAATTCTTTATCGGGAAGGAATGCCCGCTCGCACAGCCAGTCGGCCCGTTCGTTTACTTCGCGATAAATGATCTGCATTCCCAAATTGCTCATGGCGACTTCGTACGTATTGGGATAGCAAAGGGCCATAGCCCGCCGCGTACCGAAGGGATACTTGTAATATCCCGTCTCGTCGGCCAGGCGTTCGGCTAATTTCCGTTCAATCTGCCAGCTCATGACATGCTCCTTTCTCTCATCGCCGTCATCCTCTCGTACCGCGGTTATGGGTGTAATTCGGCAGCAGCTTCGGCGACGGCACTTCGTCTTTCACGTGGGCCGCCTCCCGCTCTTCTTCAAAGTGCCGCACGTGCCCTACCGTCAGCGCCCCCAGGGACGCCGTCTGGCTGTAGGCCGCCGCTTCCCTGCCGGCAATGCGCCCGAAGACGATGATATCGAGGAGGCTATTGCCCATCAGCCGGTTCGTCCCGTGAATGCCGCCGACGTCTTCCCCTGCCGCATACAGGCCGGGAATCTTCGTCGCGCTGCGCTCGTCGATGCAGATGCCGCCGTTTTGATAATGAAGGGTAGGATATACTAAGATAGGCTGCTTGCGGATATCGATGCCGAACCGCTCGTACATGTGAATCATCGCCGGCAAACGCCGTTCCATCGTTCCTTCGCCGTGAATCATATCGACCATCGGCGTATCGAGCCACAGCGCAGGCCCGTGAAGGGCATGGACGCCTTTATGACGGGCCTGGCATTCGCGGATAATCGACGCCGCTACGACGTCGCGCGTTTCCAGCGGATGCAGGAATGCTTCGCCGTCCTTGTTGACCAGCATCGCTCCGAGGGAGCGGACCTTTTCCGTCACCAAGGCACCGTAAATCTGCGGCGGATAGGCGGCTCCCGTCGGATGATACTGTATCGCGTCGGCGTATATCAGGGGCACGCCGGCCCGATAGGCCAGCACCAGCCCGTCTGCCGTCGAGCCGTAGTGATTGGACGTAGGAAAGCCCTGATAGTGCAGCCTTCCTGCGCCTCCCGTGGCAATGATGACGCTTTTTGCCCGTACGACATGATATTCCTGCGTATCGAAATCATACAATACGGCTCCGGCCGCTTTTCCTTCTTCATCTAAAATGAGCTCCACAGCCGGCGAATATTCCAGGACTTCTACGCCTTCATCGCGCACCTCGTCGCGGAGGACCCGCATGATTTCGGCTCCCGTATAATCGCCGCAGGCATGCATCCGCTTGCGCGACGTGCCGCCGCCGTGGGTCGTAACCATCGTACCGTCGTCGTATTTATCAAACATGACGCCCAGGCCGCCTAGCCACTGAATCGCCGCGGGCCCCTGCATGACGAGGCATTTCAGCAGTTCCGGCACATTCTTGAAATGGCCGCCGCCCAGGGCGTCCAAATAGTGGATAGCCGGCGAATCGTTTTCCTTATCGGCTGCCTGAATGCCGCCTTCGGCCATACCCGTGTTGGCGTCGCCGAGACGCAGCTTCGTCGCCAGCAGGACGGACGCGCCGTGCTGCCGCGCTTCAATAGCCGCCGCGGCTCCGGCTCCCCCGCCTCCGATGATAAGGACGTCCGTATCGTGCTCGATATGGTTCAAATCAAAGTCCGCGCCGAGAAGGCGGCTCCTTCCTTCCAGAACTGCCGCCAGTTCGCGGGGCACCTTATCGCCTTTATTGGGGCCGACCATCAAAATAGAAAAATCCTTATGGCTGTAATCGGGATGATAATTCCGCAGCAGCTCCTGCTTTTCCTGGGCCGTATACCGGCGCAGCTCCGCGTACAGGCGCTCGTTCCGCGTAGCGTCTACGCAGGCCTGCGACACCAGCATTTCATCTGTATATTTCATGAGGCCGCCTACCTTTCCACATCCCGGGCTTCATACAGCCGGTGAATTTCTTTATCAGACAAATGCATAAGACGTTCCAATTCCTCATCGTATAGCCCGGCCTCAATGTCCTGGACCCTTTTATCCAGGTGGGCGCTTTTTTTCGCAATATACCGGCCCGTCAGGCGGCGGACCATGAGGCTGACTGCGCTGTGGCTGATCTTCACCGGACAGCGGGAGGCACAGATATCGCAGGCGACGCAGCGGAACGACTCTTCAGCGCAGGCCTCGTAATCGCCGCGCTGGGCCAGGGCGATGTATTTCATAACGTTGATGCCTTGAGGACAGCTCTTCGTGCAGGCGTTGCAATGAATGCAGTTGTAAATTTCCGGGTAAAATTGCCCTACGACGTTGCCGGCCAAGGGCAGGTTGTTGATGTCGTAATCCTTTTTATTGATGGGAAAGGATTCCAAGCGGCCGACGCACATGCCCTCTTCTACCTTCGTCTGGCAGGCTAGGGCAGAATACAGCTTTGTCTCCCCCTGAATGCGGTACACGACGGCACAGGCTCCGCAGAACCCGCTGCGGCAGCCGCAGCCCCGCACGAGGCGGAAGCCGGCGTACTCCATCGCCCGCATGATCGTCAAATCTTCCGGCACAGTGCATCGTTTTCCCAATATATACAGGGTAACCATATGATTCTTTGCAGTCATGTGTTCTCCTTTTCTTGTTTCCGGCCGCCGCTTTTCGGATGATATGGGCACCGCCGGCCTAAACACTGATTATTATTGACATAGTACGTACATTCTATCGATTCCGGCATCTCCATCGTCACGCCCAGCTTCTCCCGGCAAAAGGAGACGGCCTGACAAATTGCCGTGAAGGAATCACGTTTGCAGCACCGCGGCCCTCCTATGTCCCCGATAGCCGCTAACGCCCGGGAGGTCATCGTATTGGCCAGGCCCCACGCGTCCTGCGACAAAGGCGTCGCCCCGGTGACGACGGAAACAAAAATTCCCGCGCTGACGGCCGCACCGCAGGCGCCCCAAAAACCGCATGCCCCGCCGGGCACTTCACGGCCGCGCCGTACAATTTCCGCCATAGCCTCATCAAAGGACACGGCACCGCCGGAATGATAATACGCCGTAAGCAGCGCCGCTCCGACGAGCACGTGGTGCTCATTTCCATGCATGTGCACATAGGGCTGATCCATAAGCGCTTTAGCGACTGCTACGGGATCTTTTTCTTCAGACCGGAGGCAATACGCTTCTATCCAGGCAATGGCGTCCTTTCCATGGCAATCGTCACAAATATAATGCCCGCCTTCACAGGAAACGCGGCTGAAAAAACGCCGACGGCATACAACGCACTCTACGGGCTGCTCCGTCGTCTTGTATACGAGGGGACGGCCGCAGATCAAACATTCTTCCATTCTCTATCCTCCTTAAGATGAGTCTCATTATACCATATTCCAGGACCTATAACCAAAACGCCAAGCACGGAATGCATGCTTGGCGTTTTTTTCCTGCCTGTTCAGCAGTGATATATTCTATTAGGCTAATACTTCCAGGAGGCAGTCGCCGCTGATAATGGCCTGGCCCTTCGTGACGTAGATTTCGCCGATGGTGCCGTCGATAGGAGACGTAATGGTCGTTTCCATCTTCATAGCTTCTGTTACGACGAGGTCGTCGCCCTTCTTGACCTTCTGACCCGGCGATACGAGGACGTTGACGACGGAGCCGGACAAGGTAGCGCCGATATCGCCTACCTTAGACGGATCAGCTTTGCGTCTCGTCACGGTCTTCATGTCGACGCTCTTATCCTGTACCTGGATTTCGCGTTCGATGCCGTTGAACATAAACGTAATGGTACGCATGCCGCTTTCGTCAGGATCGCTGATGTTGATCATCGTGATGACCAAATCCTTGCCTTTTTCGATTTCAACGTGGATTTCTTCATTTTTCTTCATGCCGAAGAAGAAGGTCGGCGTATCCAATACGCTTACATCGCCGTACAGCTTGACGTTTTCATTGTAATCCTTGAATACCTTTTCGTACTGGCAGTATGCGTTGATATCTTCGTCTTCATGCTTGTAGCCCGCGCCGGCCAGCTTTTTGCGAACGGCTTCGAAGTCTACGGGAGCCAGGCTCTTGCCCGGACGTTCCGTCAAAGGCTTGCGGCCCTTCAGGATGATGGACTGCAGCTTTTCAGGGAAGCCCTGATAAGGAATGCCCAGACGGCCTTCGAAGAATTCTACAACAGACTGCGGGAAGTTGAGGATATCGCCCTTTTCGTAGATATCCTGTTCCGTCAGGTCGTTCTGTACCATGAACAGCGTCATGTCGCCGACAACTTTAGACGACGGCGTGACCTTGACGATATCGCCGAACATCATGTTGACGTCGTGATACATCTTCTTGATGTCGTTCCATTTTTCACCGAGGCCGACGGCTTTCGCCTGCTGACGGAGGTTGGAGAACTGTCCGCCAGGCATTTCATGCTGGTATACTTCCGTGTTGGGGAACGGTTCGGCCTTGTCTACGCCCTTGTAGTACGGACGTACCGTCGCCCAGTAGCGGGACATTTCTTCCATAGCGTCGATGTCCAAATCGGGCTGGCGGTCGGTGCCGCTCAGCGCATAGTACAGCGTGTTCATGCTCGGCTGGCTCGTGCCGCCGGCAAAGGACGAGTAGGCTGCGTCGACAATATCGACGTTGGCAGCCACGGCGCGGCTCAATGTCGCGACGCCGTTGCCCGAGCCGTCGTGCGTATGGAGGTGGATCGGCAGGTCGACTGTTTCTTTCAGAGCCGAAACGAGGCGGTATGCCGCTTCCGGCTTGAGCAGACCGGCCATATCCTTGATGGCGATGATGTTGGCGCCGGCGTTCTGCAGTTCCTTTGCCATATTCAGGTAGTACGCCAAATCGTATTTCGTACGGGAGCTGTCGAGAATATCGCCGGTGTAGCACAAAGCGACTTCAGCGATCTTGCCCGTTTCGCGGACGGCCTGAATGGTGCCGTACATATTGTCCAGACTGTTGAGGCTGTCGAAAATACGGAATACGTCGATACCATTCTTAGCCGACAATTCGACGAAGTTCTTGACGACGTTATCCGGATAGCTTGTATAGCCTACGGCGTTTGCACCGCGAATAAGCATCTGAAGCAAAATGTTCGGCGCTTTTTCGCGCATCTGGCGGAGGCGTTCCCACGGATCTTCATAGAGGAAGCGATAGGCAACGTCGAAGGTCGCACCGCCCCAGCATTCGTAGGAGAAGAACTGCGGCAGCTTCTTGGATGCCGTTTCAAGGACGCGGAGCATATCGATGGTGCGGACGCGGGTAGCCATCAGGGACTGATGGGCGTCACGCATCGTCGTATCCGTAACCAAAACTTTTTTCTGGTCGAGAATCCACTTGGAGAACTTTTCCGGCCCCATGGAATCGAAAATCTGCTTCGTGCCGGCCGGATACTCACCTGCTACAGCTGTCGGCATTTCCAATCGTTCGAATTCCGGTTTTTCCTGATGACCAGTGCCAGCATAGCCGTTAATCGTCGTTTCACCGATGTATTTCAGCAGCTTCGTGCCGCGGTCCTGTACGACGGGCAGGTTAAACAGTTCCGGATGGTTGTCAATGAAGTTGACATTGTACGAACCGTCCACGAATTCCGGCGATTTCAGCACGTTGATGAGGAAGCCGATGTTCGTCTTAACGCCGCGGATACGGAATTCTTTCAGCGTACGCAGCATTTTCTGCACAGCCCCTTCATGGGTCAGCGCATATGTCGTAGCCTTAACGAGAAGGGAATCATAGTACGGCGTAATAATCGCGCCGGTATACGCATTGCCGCTGTCGAGACGGACGCCGAAGCCGCCGCCGCTGCGGTATACCATAATTTTGCCCGAATCCGGCATAAAGTTGTTCATCGGGTCTTCTGTCGTAATACGGCACTGGATGGCGTTGCCCTGGCAATGAATCGATTCCTGCGACGGAATGGCAATTTCCTTGCTGTCCAGCGCATAGCCTTCGGCCACTTTTATCTGGGTCTGTACAATATCGATACCCGTGATCATTTCCGTGACAGTATGTTCTACCTGTACGCGGGGGTTAACTTCGATAAAGTAGAATTTTTCATCAGGCGTAACAAGGAATTCGACCGTGCCGGCATTGACATAGTTGACGTTCTTCATGAGCTTGATCGCCGCGGCGCAGATGTCATGGCGAAGCTTTTCCGACAAGGAGAAGGCCGGAGCGATTTCGACTACCTTCTGGTGACGGCGCTGGATAGAGCAGTCACGTTCAAACAAGTGAATGACATTGCCGTATTCATCGCCCATAACCTGAACTTCAATGTGCTTCGGGTTAACGATGCACTTTTCCAAATAAATTTCGTCGTTGCCGAAGGCCAGCTTGGCTTCCGACTTCGCCCGGTCGTAAGCGTCTTTCAGGTCCACCATGCGGCTGACCATGCGCATGCCGCGGCCGCCGCCGCCGTTGACGGCTTTGAGCATGATGGGGAAGCCTTCTTCGCGGGCGAATTTTTCGACTTCTTCATAATTCATAACCGGGCCGTCGCTGCCGGGAATATACTGGATGCCCGCTTTTTTAGCCTGAATACGGGCGTTGATTTTATCGCCGAACATGATGAGATGTTCGACCTTAGGCCCAATGAAAATAATGCCTTCTTCTTCGCAGCGCTTCGCCAAATCAGCGTTTTCGGACAAGAAGCCGTACCCCGGATGGATAGCGTCTACGTCGTGTTCATGGGCAATGCGGATAATATCTTCAATATCTAAATATGCATCTACCGGTTTCTTACCTTCCCCAACCAGATAGGATTCGTCTGCACGGAAACGGTGCAGCGACAGCGAATCTTCCTTGGAGTAAATAGCTACGGTGCGGATTCCCAATTCATTACAAGCCCGGAATACGCGGATAGCGATTTCCCCACGGTTGGCAACTAAAACCGAACGAATTTTTCTCATGAAAATACCCTCCTGAGTAATGATTTACAATACATAACAATGAATAATAGGTATATTACCCTTTCTTTTCACTGTAGTTTTAATTATAACAAAATAGGAAAACATTACAAGAGAAGGAATCGTTATATACGGAATAAATACTGTATACAAAATAAGAACTGCTGAGTTATCCCCGAATCCTTCCGGAAATGATAAAAAGCCCGCCGCACATTGCTGCACGGCAGGCAGGGAGAGGCATTACCGATGCTGAATCGCTTCAACGACGGCCGGTAATTCTGTAATATCCTGGATAACGTAGTCTGCGCCGGCTCCTTCAAATACGGCCCGCACATCCTGACGCTTCCGCGTTTTTTCTTCTTCGCTCAAGGCGTTGAACTGGTCCTCGTTCATCCCCATGACGGAACTGCCGTCGATAATGCCGACGGACCAGACGCCGGCGGCCTTGCCTTCTGTAATATCCGACACGGTATCGCCGACCTTGACGACGCAGCGCACGTCCGACAGGCCCAGCTTCATCATGTTTTTAAAGATCATATAGGGATAGGGGCGCCCCTTGCCGTCCGTCGAATCAGGGGAAAACCAGCAGTCCGGCTCATAGCCCTGGTCCGCCGCGGCTTTGACGACGATGTCCATCATGACATCCGTATATCCCGTCGTCGAGCCGATGGCCAGCCCCATAGCCCGAAGCTTGGCTACCGTCTCGATGACGCCGGGCTTCACTTTCGAATAGCTGACAAGGGTCGATAACAGCTCCGGTTCAAAATGGCTGTACACTTTTTCTACGTCTTCTTCTGCCCAAGCGCTGCCATTTGCTTCTTTCCATGCCGCGCCGATGCGTTCCATGGAAAGCATGGTGCGGATATGGTCGCGTTTGAGCATTCCCATGGGCTTTCTCGTTTCTTCTTCCGTAACGGTTACGCCGTTGGCGGCAAAGCTGTCCATAAAAGCCCGGACAGGAGCCATGCAGCCGAAGTCGACTGTCGTGCCGGCCCAGTCAAAGATAATTCCTTCTATTTTCATCGTCTTACTTCAATCCCTTCATATAATCTGTGAAAATCTGTAAAATCTTCTGTACGTCTTCGTCGTAAATTTCGCCGATATTGCCGAGGCGGAACGTATCCTGAGCCGTCAGCTTGCCCGGATAGATGACGTATCCCCGTTCTTTCAGGAAAGCGTACATATCCTGGAAGTCGAAGGACATGGTTTCCGGATACAGGAAGGTCGTAATGATCGGCCCCTGCACGTCTTTATTGATATACGCCGTAAAGCCCAGGGCTTCCATCCCTTCGCGAAGGGCAGCGTTCGTGCGGGCGTACCGTTCGTGACGGGCCGCAATGCCGCCTTCAGCGCGCAGTTCTTCCAGCGCCTTATGGAAGGCTGCGACGACGTGTGTCGGCGACGTGAAGCGCCATTTGCCGCCGTCCTGTTCCATCGTTTCCCACTGGGCGTATACGTCTAGGGACAAGCTGCGGGCCGTGCCCTTCGTTTCCTTCAAGTCGGCTTCCTTCGCGATGATGAAGGAGAAGCCCGGCACGCCCTGGACGCACTTGTTGGCGCTGCTGATGAGGTACGTAATCCCCAGAGCCGGCACGTCGATATCGACGCCGCCGAAGCTGCTCATGGCGTCGACGATAAATTTCTTGCCGTACTTCTTCGCCACTTCACCGACGGCGGCAATATCGTTGAGAATACCCGTCGTCGTCTCGCTGTGAACCATAGAAATATGGGTAATGGCCGGGTCGGCTTTCAAGGCTTCCTCAATGGCGTCAGCCTTGGGAATCGCGTCGTACGCCGTTTCAACGACGGCGTAGGGAAGGCGGTGATAGCGGCAGATTTCCGCCATGCGCTTGCTGTACGCGCCGTTGACGGCAATGAGAAGCTTGTCCGTATCCTTGATGACGCTGGACAAGACGGCTTCTACGCCGAAGGTGCCGCTGCCCTGCATGAGTACTGTCGTGTAGCCTGCTTCCGCATGGGCCAGGCGGAGGAGCTCCGCCCGGATTTCCTGGGTCATGCGCTTATAGTCGTCGTCCCAGGTGCACAAGTCGACGAGCATTTCTTCTTTTACCGTTTCCGTCGTCGTAAGCGGCCCCGGAGTGAGCAATTTATACTTGTTTCTGTCCATGATTCGTTACCTGCTTTCTCTTTAATTATCCTTTAATGAGCTGCTGATGCTTTTTCAAGAGGTCTACGGTCAGCGCTTCCTTGTACTGCTTCGGATAGGCCGGCTCGAAGGTCTTGTCTACGGTTTCGCCTTCATACAGGGCCATGGGGTAGAATTTGAGCAGTTCCTGACGGCTGTTCTTGATGATGCATTCGGCCATTTTCATAGCCAGCTCTTTCTTCTTGCTGTCGGCCTTATTGATAACGGCTACGCCTTCGGTGAGGAAGAAGTTGCCTTCCGTCGGGTCGACGACTTTAATGGGCAGGCCCTTCTGTTCTTCCATCAGGCCCTGATGACGGAGGCCGAAGCCGACAGCCACTTCGCCGGCCTTCACTTTTTTGAGGGGACCCGAGCCGGATTTTTCCATGTGCGGGCCGGCGTTGGCTTCGAGCTGTTTCAAGACAGCTGCGCCTTCCTGTTCGCCGTAAGCGTCGAACACAGCCTGTGCCAGCAGCCAGGACGTAGACGAGCCCATGATATCGGGCAGGGAAATCTTATCTTTATATACGGGGTTGGTCAAATCTTTAATAGATTTCGGCATGGGCAGGTTTTCCTTCTGCAGCACTTCCGTATTGACGAAGATAGCGCCGAACTGGCCTGTCGTCGGCTTGTAATACGACGGCGTTTCCTGCAGGGTCTTAGCGTCGAAGGTCAAGTCGGCAAACATCTTGTTTTCCTTCTGAGCCGAATCGATATAATAGGTGCTCATGGTAATCAGGTCGGCTTCGATATTCGTGCCTTCGGCCATGAGCTTGCCGCCTAATTCGGACGTGCCGAAGGCCTGCAGGACGTACTTCCCTTCAAATCCATTGTTGTCCAGGGCATGCTTGAAGGCGTCCTGCGCTTCCGGGTCAGCGTTGGTATAGATGACGACCTGTTCGTCTGCCGACGCGCTGTCGCCGCTGCTGCCGCAGCCGGCAAATCCGGCGGCCATGGTAACGGCCAAACATCCGGCGATTAAATACTTGTACCATTTTTTCATGATGCAAATCCTCCTCGTAGTAACTGATACATATTTGTGATTTTTATATGCGTTCCGGCAAATCTTCCAAGCCGGCCTTCCGCCGCTTCGCCTCTTTGCCGAAAATGCTTTGGAATTTCAGCTTGACATGGAGCACGATATCGTCATGGCTTGACAGATAATCGAAGATAACCTTGACGACGATATTCGTCAGGAAAATGAGCAGGGACAAGACGAATACTTCGTCGTATTTTTCAAAATACTGGGCCTGGGTGATCTTCGTCGTCATGACCATCGTGCGGGCGCCGGTAACGAAGATGATGGCGCTGATCGTAACCATAGCCTGAATGAAGATATAGCTGAGCATCTGGAACACCGTAGACATCGTGTTGGGGATAATGACCCGGAAAATCGTCTTCAGCCACGAATCGCCCATCAGGGCCCCCGTCGTTTCCCAGGACATGTTGATCTTAGACAGGGAGGCCTGAATCATGAGATACGGCGTCGTAAATTCGCGGACCGAATTCAGCAGGATAATGATGAGGAAGGTGTTCTGAATCGGCGAGCCCGTAAAGGCAAACAAGAAGGCTACGCCGAGGACCATACCGGGAACGGTATTCGTCACCATGGCACAGGCATCCATGAGCATCTTGCAGACGCCGGGAAGCTGGGAGCGGGCGTTGACCAGGGCGGCCATGTAGGCCAGGACCGTGCCGATGACGGCCGTGGCGGCAGCTACCATGACGGAGTTCGTATATACCGTTTCAATGGATCGGTCGCTCAAAATGCGCTGCAGCGTTTCCGTCGTAAAGACGACCTGATAGGGCCAGCTCTTGATAAAGGGCACGATGAACATGATGGCGAAAATAGCGAAGATCGCAGCAATCACGACGACGTACACGGCGGCAAAGAAACCATCGCGTACCTTATCGTCGGCCAATTCAAAGGTGCTGATCTTGTTGTAGCGGAAGTTGAAGCGTTCTGTAAACCGCAGGAGCCACACGGCAACGATAGACGGAATCAGCATGATGACGGCAATAGCCGAGCCGGACTGGAAATCAGGCACGGCGCCCATCATGACCATGTACAGCTGCGTCGCCACGACGGTGTACTGTCCTCCGATAGAAGCAGGAATACCAAAATCCGTAAAGGACAAGAAGAAGGACAAAATGAAAGCCGCGGCAATCGTCCCGATCATGGGCCGTACGCTCGTGATGTAAAACGTACGCAGCGGGCTGTCGCCCATGAGCTGCGATACGATGATGAAGTGCTTGTCTACGTATTTAAAGGCGTTGTACAGCAGGACAAAGGCCGGCGGCAGCGTGTAAATAACGTAGGAAATGAGCAAGCCCCAGAAGCCGTAAATCGAAAAAAGCTGGTGCCCGAGCATCTGGGTAATCAATCCCTGCTTGCCCAGAGAATAGATGACGGCGAACCCGTAGGTCAGCGTCGGCAGAAACATGGGGAGAATAATGAGAATTTGTACGACAGACTTAAATTTCTCGGGAAGCTTAGTATAATGAAAGCCATAGGCCAATACAAAGGCCAGCACGACGGTGATGAAGGCCTCCAGTCCCGATACGGCGAAGCTGTTGCGCAGGGACAGCAAAAATTCCTCATTGTTCAGCACGGCCAGATAATTTTCCAGTCCGACGCCGCCGGAAGCCTGCAAAAAGGACTTGCTCAGCAAGATAGCCAGGGGACAGCAAACGGCGCCTAAAAAGACGACGCATATAAGCCCGAATATAACCTTCAACTCTATTCGTTCTTTTTCCATGACCTTCTCCTTTACTGCGCCTGCTGTGCCGCAGCCATCGCGCCGGGTTCAAACAGCTTGTAAATGTTGTCGCGCTTGATTTGCAGCTGCGACAAGATAAACTTTTTGATGAAATCATCTTTCGGCGCATGGATGATGTTGTCCGGCGTATCGAATTGGGCGATTTTGCCGCCGTTCAAAATGAGCACCCGATGGGACAAGGTAAGGGCCTCTTCCGGGTCGTGGGTTACGATGATCGTCGTCAGATGATACTGCCTGGCAATGGTGCGGATGCGTTCTTTAATGGATTCCTTAATAACGCCGTCCAACGCACTGAGCGGTTCGTCAAGCAGGAGAATCTTCGGCTTCATGACCAACGTCCTGGCTAACGCGACGCGCTGCTTCTGGCCGCCCGAAAGCTGGCCGATGCGCTTATTGACGTGGTCCTGCAAGTCGAGAAGGCGAATGAGGTCCGCCACTTCGTCCTTCGTAGCGATGCCCGGCTTATTGCGCAGGCCGTATACGATATTCTGATAGGCCGTCAGGTTGGGGAACAACGCATAATCCTGAAATACGATGTTGAATCCCCGCTTCTGCATGGGAACGCGGCTTAAATCTTCGCCGTTATACAGGAGCTGACCGCCGCTGAGCGGCGTAATTCCTAAAATGACGTTCAGCAGCGTCGTTTTGCCGCCGCCGGAAGGTCCCAAGATAGAAATAATTTCGCCGTCTTCCACGGTCAGGGAAATATCGTCAAGAATCACTTTTTCATCATACTTTTTAACAATATGCTTTAACTCCAGCATAGGGGATGTCCTCCTTTTTCAACACTCTTGTTGCAGTATACGTCCCCTTTGCAAAGATTATATTTATATATCGTAATTTTTAGGTAAAATACGGAAAATAAAAGCAAATAACGTTAATTTATTGCTCCATAACTACAGCCTATAAAATGCATAAAAAAGACCGTCCAGTCTTCATAGTGCACTGAACGGCCTTTCTCATTATATTTCTGTTCGCTTCATGCTGCAATATTCTGCAAATATTATGTCATTTTCTCAAAATAAACCGCACCAACAGGATGCTCGCTTCATACAATACAATCATCGGCACGGCGATCATAACCTGCGTAAACACGTCCGTCGTCGGCGACACGACAGCGGCGAAGATAAAGGCGACGACGATGAGGACGCGCCGCTTAGATTTCAAAAAGGCCGACGTAATCAACCCCATCTTCGCCAGGAAAAACAAGACGAGGGGCAGCTCGAAGACGACGCCGAAGGGCAGCATGAAGGCAATAAAAAAAGACAGGTACGAGCTGAGTGAAAACATAGGCTGCAGCGACGCCGTAGCAAATCCCATAAAAAACAGCACGGCCGCCGGAAATACGGCGTAATACGAAAAGGCCAGGCCGGCATAAAACAGCAGCACCGCCGTGGGAATAAGCCAGAACACGGCGGCCCGCTCGGAAGGCATCAGGGCTGGACGGACGAAGCCCCATAGTTCATAGCAAATAATCGGCAGCGTCACCAATATGCCCGTACACACGGCTACCTGAATATACGAAAAAAAGACTTCTGCTGGATTGAGAAAATACAGCTTGCCTGCCGGAGCCGATATAATGTCGATGATTTCTTCTACAAAATTGTAGGAAACGCCGCTGGCAACGGCTACTGCCGCCAGGCAGATAATCAGGCGGCTGCGAAATTCCTGCAAATGTCCGCTCAGCGGCATTTCTCCATCCTGGCACTCCTTAACGGGAGCGCTATCGCCGTCAGTCGTCGCTGCGCTCCGCGCAGCCGCGATTTCCTCTTCCGCCTTATCGGGCTTTGTCTCCATAGCTTCCTCCTATGTGCTTCACGTCGTTTATATCCTTTTGAATAGCTTCTTTTACTTCCTGTATGTCCCCGGCATGGATGTCGTCAGCAACGTCATGCATAGCCTTTCGAAATTCCCGCAGGCCCTTCCCGAAGGCTCTCGCGACTTCCGGAAGTTTGCCCGGGCCAAAGACAAACAGCGCGACGACGGCTACGACGATCATCTCGCCCATTCCGATGTTAAACATAGCTCCAATCCTTTCTTTTTACGAAAACAGGCGCCTGATTTACTCAAGCACCTGTTGAATCCGTACCTATATAATTAGAGATAATGAACCCGGGACGGGTCGTAGCGGTCTTCTTTCAGCCGTTCGTTGCCGCTTTCTTTCGGATAGCCGAAGGACACGATAGCAAAGGGCGTAAAGCCTTCGGGAACGCCTACAGCGCGGCGGACGATGACTTCTCTCGATTTATACGGCGAAACGCCGATCCACACAGCGCCTAATTCAAGATGAACAGCTTCTAATAAAATATTTTCCACACAAGCGCTCAGGTCAAGGTTTACGAAAGCCGGGAAACGCTGGTTCGTGTCACGGCTGCAAACGACGATAGCCGCAGGCGCATTTGCCGCGCAGCCGGCGTAGGGGCTGCAGCGGGACAAATCCTGAATCACCCGTTTATCACGAACGACGTAAAATTCCCAAGGCTGTTGGTTTCCCATGGAAGGGGCGGCCATGCCGGCGCGCAGCAAGAGTTCTATCTTTTCATCTTCAACCATAGTCGGCAAAAATTTTCGAACGCTGCGTCTGGTAAAGATTTCATTCATACTAATCTACTCCCTCCTGAGTACTAAAATAAAAGTACTATATTGGTTTATTATACCATACATAGTAAAAAATAAGAATAGAAAATGGGCTGTAAAAAATTCTTACGCGCCCTGTAAAGAGGACGTAAAATAGAAAGGGCGTCGTCCGAAGCCCTGACGGCGCGCCGTATATCCTTACGTATATCGTTAAACGTATATACCATAATCCAAACAGACAATCTCTTGTTCTCTTGGCCGGAAATACAAAAAGAGAGCCTTTCTTCATCAGAAAAGCTCTCTTATCTGGTGCCGGAGAAGGGACTTGAACCCCCACGGTGTTACCCGCCTGATTTTGAGTCAGGTGCGTCTGCCATTCCGCCACTCCGGCAAGCTGTACTTCATTCCTTAGCACGAAAATAATTATATCACAAAAATCCTTGCCGTCAAGTATTTTTTACAATCTCAGCAAAAAATTATTTTGCTGAGATTGTCTTTTCCCTTCGCCTCTGCCCATCACAGTATATGTTATAAGTATTCTAATTCGCCGACACCTTCGCACGACAGCAGCACTAAATATACGTCCATCTCATGAACGGCCAAAAAATCTTCGACAGCTTCCTCGCAGACCTGAAGAGCCTCTTCCCGAGGATAGCCGAAGATACCCGATGAAATCAGCGGAAAGGCAATAGACCGAAGGCCCCGGGATTCGGCAAGGGCCAGTGATTTGGCGTAGCATTGGTACAGTAATTCCCGTTCGCCATGGTCGCCGCCTTCCCACACAGGCCCTACGGTATGAATGACGTACTGCGCCGGCAGATGAAAGGCCGGCGTGATGACGGCATCCCCCGTCGGGCAACGGCCGATTTCCTGACAGGCTTCCATCATCTCGGCATATCCGGCAGCCCGAAATATAGCGCCGCATACGCCGCCGCCCATCAGCAGCCGCTCGTTGGCCGCGTTCACGATGGCGTCGGCCTGCACCTTTGTAATGTCTCCGCAAATAATTTTAAACGGCATCTCCAGTTACCTCCTGCACAGATTGTATAGCATCACTATACTAAAGATAGAATTATTCTGCAAGAGAAGCAGCCTATATAAAAAATGAAAGCCCGCTGCCGGCAGGGGCTTTCATTGCAAAAGATATCTAAGGCTTGCAGCTGCCGCAGGGCGAATATCCCTGGGACAATAAATCGCCGCGCGAGCCGGTATAGGTTTCCTTATTCTGGCTCTTTATGGTCTTAGCACCGGAGCAAGAGGGCTTGTGAAATTTTTTAGAATTCGTATTTAATACGTACGTATCCCTTTGGCCTGCGTCAGCAGGTACGGTTCCGTCATGATCCGTCGCGCCACCGCCGCCTTCCGCATGGCTCCGGCCCGTCGCATAGTCGATGACGATGCCTGGCTGGACATTATAGCAATAGACGTTAAAGCAAATACCGGTGCCCTTATCCTCAACCGATTCCGCCTCGATCTGCACGCCCCGAGCTACGAGCTCCTTTCCCTGAAAGACCGGCGTCACCCGATACAGTACGTGATTTCCCGTTTCCTTTACGTAGTCGGCTACCATGTTTTCAAAGGGAAGCATGCCCTGTACGTTCATATACCGGGTACCTGTAATGAGGTTTTGCTTATTGGCATTTTCCGCCGACAGCTGATAGCCGATGAGATGGCAGCGGTTATACAAATATTTGCCGTCGACGCCGTCGTATTTCGCCACCTGCCATCCCGAAGGCTTCACCTGCCCGATAGCGCCCCTCTTTTCCGTCGGCATGATATCCCTGCCGATATTGGCGAATGCAGCGCCGCAGCGGCCCAGCGAATCCAGCGGGCTATACCGTTCAAAGGACGTCGCCGAAAAGTCGCTTTCCGAAAAATCCGGCTTATTATCATGCAGGACGACGTACGGTTGGCCGGAAAAAGCCGGTATATCAGCCAACGAGGCGGCAGCCGACACAGCGTTCGCCCGCGCCGGATTCTGAGTTTCGGCTCCGCCGCAGCCCGATAAAAGCAGGCACAGTGCCGCAACTAATGTCAATATTAAGGATATGCATTTTTTCATTTTTTATAGATCTCCTCCGTAATACATGCATGGGAATTTCCCGGAAAATCCATTTTTTCTGCGAGTGTCCATCCCTGCGTCAGGGAAATAGGAAAAAACACGTCTCCCGGATAGGCTCGATTCCAGCGATACAGCCATATTTCCTCCATCTCGTCTGCCTTGGACACAAAGGCTGCCGTTTCTACGAAACAAATATCGCCGCTGCCGGCCCTCTGCAGAAAATCCTCGGCGGCGCATACGCTACCCGCCGCCTGCGCTTCAAACAACACGGCGCTGTCCGGATGTATCCATACAATCCGGCCCGCCGCGCGCTGCAGCAGACGTCGTATCAGAAACGCATCCCGGCTTTGACGGCGATGATTGAAAGCCATCCCCATGGCATCGTCTACGCAAGCTGCAATAATCATCCTGCTGTCACCCGCCCTTTCTCATGAGTATTATTATGATATATATTACGAAAAAAAGAGCTGTCAATTTCTCGACAACTCTTTTTTCTGGTGCGGTTGATGGGACTTGAACCCATACGAGCTTTCGCTCACTACCCCCTCAAAGTAGCGCGTCTGCCATTCCGCCACAACCGCATGTGTAATTGTTGGTGCTCAGGGACGGAATTGAACCGCCGACACGGGGATTTTCAGTCCCCTGCTCTACCGACTGAGCTACCTGAGCAAAAAATATGGCGACCCCGATCGGATTTGAACCGACGATCTTCGCCGTGACAGGGCGACATGTTAAACCGCTACACCACGGGGCCGTTTCATACTTTTCAGAACGTCTCGCGTTCCGACAAAAAGTATTCTATCATGTTCCTGCTCTTTTGGCAAGTACTTTTTTTATAATTTTTGCAGAACATGGCCTCTTTTTTCAAATCTCCCCTGCCGCCGCAGGACATTCTGCGCCTTACACCGTTGGGAAAATCCTGCCTAGGAAATAAAAGTCCAGTCTCTCTCCTCAACGGGCCCTGCCGCAGCTTCACGTCGCCTTAAATCTGAAAAAAATCTCGATTTCCCCGGCTGTCTCTACTATGTAAAGCCTGTATTTTGATGTATAATAAGGTCGATACCTGCTTTTACATAGTATTTACATTATTTACAGAAAGGTGACATTCCATGGTAAAACCCGCCAATAAACCGCAGCGGTTGTCCTTGTCTTCGTTGAAAGCGGATTTTTCTTCTGCCGTTTCAAGACGCAGGCTCGTTTACTTGCTATGTACGTTTTTCGTCATCTACGCCTTGTGCTATCAATGGCAGTTTCTCGTGTCCCTCGGCCTGGGGCCTGATAATATACATCACATGACGGTCGGGCTGATTCCAGCCGTAGGAGCCGTCGTCCTGTCCCTGGCCCTGTATTGGCGTCATCTATGCATCGCTTCCGTCGTGCCGACGGCCCTCATCGCCGTCAGCTGGATCGTGACGGGGCCTTATCTGAGCTATATCACGCTGATACAGCAGAATACAGTGTATTTAAATAATATGTATGATATTTACGTCGGCCTGTATCTATTCGCCATTCTCTTTTGTCTGAACATGGCAGCCCGGCAGTTTTTAAACCGCAAAATCAGCGCGGCTATCATGACGGCCGTGCAGTTTGCAGCCTTCTTCGTCATCGCCCTGCAGTGGGTGTACTTCGCCCTGTACCACTCGTGCATTACCACGTCAGGGGCGCTGCTCATTTTCCAAACAGGGCCGGCGGAAACGCTGGAATACTTCCATTCCCTCGGCATTGGCCGCATCGTCTTTATCGTATTGTTCGTAGCGCTTTTAATCGGCGGACTTCTCTTCGCTAATTACACGCAGAAGACCTTGCCCCGTACGCCGGTGTACCGAAAGATCCTCCCCTTGCTGTCACTGCTGATTATTTTTCCATCTGTCGGCGCTCTGGGCGAAGAAATTTTCCCTCAGGCCTTCCCGATCCGCACCTTTATCGATACGCACGATTACATGGAACGCTCCGCCTTGTATGCGGAAAACCATGACGGCAAATTCGCCGCCCTGCAGGCGGTCCAGCTGAATCCAGCCGAATACCCTAATACGGTCGTCGTCGTCATCGGCGAGTCGGAAACGCGGACCCTCATGCACGCCTTCAACCCGAATCACGTAGAAAATACACCATGGCTGACAGCTATGAAGGAAGACCCGGACTTTACGCTGTTTTCCAATGCCTACAGCTGCGTCTGGTACACCGTCCCCGTTTTGGAACGGGCCTTGACGGAAGCCAATTTCTACAATAATAAGGAATTCAATTCTTCCATTTCCATTTTAGATATGGCGAAAAAGGCCGGCTATAAGACGTACTGGTTTAGCAACCAGGGCTCCATCGGCGTCGCTGACACGCCCATCACGCTCGTCGCCAAGACCGCCGACGTATCCGAATGGGTAGACCAGGAATTGAAGCAGTCGACGATGGACGGTGCGCTCCTGCAGTTCCTGCAGCGCGTCGACCCGAATGAAAAGAACTTCGTCGTCCTCCACCTCATGGGCAGCCACATTGAATACCGCAACCGCTATCCCAAGGAATTCCAGGTATTTAACGACGGCACGGTAAATCAGCAGGCCGATTTCGACAATACCGTCCTGTATACGGACTGGGTATTGTCGCAGATTTTCGAATACGCCAAGGAAAATCTCAACTTAGACGCCATGATTTACTTCTCCGACCACGGCAGCGACCCCGACAAAGGCCGCCAGCCTGACGACATCTCCTTCAAGGTCCTGCGCATTCCCATGTTCTGCTACTTATCGGAAGGCTATCAGGCCCGCAATCCCGAAGTCGTCGAAGCCGTCAAACAAAATAAAGATAAGTTCTTTACCAATGATTTAGCCTATGAATTTGTCTGCGGCATCCTCAACATGCAGTCGCCCAACTACGACCCGACGTACAGCATCGCGTCGTCGCAGTGGAAAATGGAACGAAAGGATCTCGTAACCCGCTTCGGCAAGGTCAGCTTGCTGGAGGATACGGAATTCTAACGGGTTCCCATTCTTTTATACGATACGAAAGACCCTGTCTGAACCGGTTCAGACAGGGTCTTTTTCGTATTGCTTATGCAGTTTGAAAGCGGTAGCCGTTCCCCCATACGGTTTCAATGGCCGTAAACGCCGGCGATACTTGATTCAGCTTTTCCCGCAGCCGGTTGATGTGGACCGTTACAGTCGCCAAATCTCCGCTGGCGTCGAGATGCCAGACCTGCTTAAACAGCTCCTGCTTGGAAAACACCTGATTGGGATGGCCGGCTAAAAATGCCAGCAAGTCGAACTCTTTAACGGTCAGCGGGATTTCCGTCCGGCCGCGGAAGGCTTGGCGGCGGCGAATAAAAATCGTTAAGTCGCCGGCGCAGATATCCGCGTCTTCACCGACGGTCCGCCGTTCTTCCAGCAGCCGGCGGCGCATGGACAAGCACGCTTCGATGCGCGCCGCCATGACGGCCGGCGAAACGGGAGCCGTAATATAATCGTCTGCCCCGGCTTCCAATGCCTTGATTTGTTCTTCGTCGCAGCCCCTTTCTGCGACGAGAAACACCGGGACGTTCTGGGCCGCGCGAATCTGACAGCACAGTCCTATGCTGTCCCCATCCGGCAAGGGCGAATGAATCAGGATTACGTCGATCCCTCCCTGCTTCGCCGCCGCCAGCCCGACTTTTCCGCCGGCCGCGGCGGCAACGTCGAATCCCTTCTTTTCAAAAAAGCCTTTTTCCCAGGCACTTGACGTGCCCGTTCCCCCAATAATCAACATGTGCGCCATTGAAATTCCCCCTCTGCGCCAGATGAATAGAAAGACTTATTTGCCTGTCTGAAGACGCCGGAACCCGTAATCGAGGATAGCCGGCGCATCTTCCCAGCGGTTGTCGTCGTTGAACAGGACGACGAGGAGCGTGCGGCCGTTCCGCGTCGCCGATGCGACCAGGCAGTCGCCGGCCGCATTGGTAAAGCCCGTCTTGATGCCGTCGGCGCCCTTATACCCGCTGGTCAAAAAGCGGTTCGTCGTCGTGACGTGCTTCGGCGTCCGGCCGTCCAGATACTGCACGTCGTACGACGTAAGGCTTACGATGCGGCGGAATTCCGGGAATTTCTTCATGCCGTAGGCCGCCATCTTCGCCATATCGACGGCCGTCGTGTAGTGCTTCGCCGCCGTCAGGCCGTGAGGATTGACGAAATGCGTGTGCTTTGCCCCCATTTTCACAGCTTCCGCATTCATCATGTCGGCGTACCCGGCTACGGACCCGCCCAGCGTTTCCGCTACGGCGACGGCGGCGTCATTCCCCGATACGACCATCATGCCGCGCAGCGCTTCCCGTACGCTCAGCTTGTCTCCCGGCGCAATGCCCAGCGAAGAGGGCTCCGTATTCGCCGCGTAGCTGGAAATCTTCAGCGGCTGGTCCAGCTCGTCTTCTTTCTGGTCCAACGCCGTGATGAGCGTCACGATTTTCGTAGTGCTCGCCGGGTGCATCCATTTCGTAGGGTTGACCTGGTACAATATTTTTCCCGTATCGGCGTCGATCATGCAGGCCGCTTCCGCTCCTGTCGACGGTACCGCCGCCTGAGCCGCGCTCCCGCTTACGCCGGAGCAGACTGCTAAAAACAAGGCGCACAGGCTGACTGCCATGATGCGCCGCCATTTACAAAACATGCTGCATCCACTTCCTTATCAAAATACATATTCTGCTGCCTGCCGGCAGCTTCTAAATATAATGCTTATTATATTTTTTATTAAATCATATGTCAATTTTCCAAGCCGTAAATAAAAAACACGTATCTCCGGCAGGGCTTCCGCCGAAAACACGTGTTTCCTATGCTAATCGTATCCTTATGCCTCAGCAGGCTGTATCTCCGCATGGAACAGCTCCTTGCCGAGGGTCTGCACCCAAAATCCGAGGAGCTGGCTATACGCCTCCTGTCCCGACGACGCGGCTTTTAAAACCTGGGACATGAATTGCTGGGCCCAGGAATAGCTGAAGCGGTCGAACCGCCCCGTTTCGTTCATAGCGGGAATCCGCTCCAGCAGAGGCAGGAAAATATCCGCCGTCACTTCTTTTACCTTCGGCGTAATATCATATACATATCCCATACCCTTGCGGTCCTTTTCCAGGAACACGAGGGACACGTCCGCACTGCCGCCGCCTTCAGTCAAATCGATGTGATAGGCCTCCAGAGGCAGCTTTTCCCGATCCTCTTTCTTAACGAGCTGGTACGCGCCGTATTTGATGATTTCATACAGCCTGTCGTCATATCCGCTCTCTATTTCGATGATTTTTTCCCGCCATTCGCCCCAGGTCAGCGCTGCCCGGCAGCGGTAGTCTGCGAACGAATCGCCGCCTAAAAAGGAGCGCACGTCTTCCGACGTAACGGGCGTTTTCGGGTCCGGTATATGCCATACCATAAATTTCTTATGCTTGTCGACGTACAAGCAGGGGCTTTCTACATGTATCCGGCTATGGCAATGGGGGCATTGATAAAAAAATAATCCTTCATCGTGAAGCACGCGCCGTCGCAGCTCGGCGTTTTCCCCGCCGTCAATGCAGTCCCATGTGGAAAACGCGCCGACGCCTCCGCAGGCCGGGCACGTGAGCTGCAGCTCGGCGCGGTGCGTCCTGTCTTTCTGCTGATGTTCTTCAACTGCCATGATGTATCCTCTCTTATCCTATAGTGTTTCTGCGCCGCTCAATAATACGACTGCAGCAGCGATTCCAGGCCGGAGCTGCTCTTGATTTCCGGCTGCTCCTGGTACGACTGCATCACCGTATCGGCGGCCTTTTCAATATCGACGATGCCGCGAGGCTGGCTCATATCCAGGAAGGGGCGCAGCACCCGCTTCATGGACCGCACCTGTTCGGCAAAGGCGATAGGATCGGGCTTATCCGTTTCCACCTGCAGCATGACCAGGGAAATCATCGCCTCTTCTATCATGTCGGCCAATTCGTCCTTATGGGCATCGTTGAGGTGACGCAGCCAAAAGAGGACGGCCGCCCGCGTGTACACAGCCTGCATATCCGCATCGGTGCAGACCAAATCGATGCGTTCCATTCTTCCTCCCTCTTCCATGAGCAGCGGCACGACGGCCGCGGCGGCGCGCTGCCTGGGATAGCGCTTATCTTCCGTGCTGACCGAAGTAAAGGCCAAATGACGCACTCCCTTTTCTTCGGCCAGGCTCAGGCTCTTCCTGTAGCAAGACAGCAGCTCTTCTTCTTCGCCGCGCTTGCCGCCGACCCAGATAGGCCCTACGGCATGAATCACATATTTCGCAGGCAGCTTGTAGCCAAAGGTTATCTTAGCGTCGCCTGTGCGGCAGCCCTTCAGGGAACGGCACGCCGCTGTCAGCGAAATGCCGCCGGCCTTATGGACGGCCCTGTCGACGGCGCCGCTCAGGCCCAACAGGCTGGAGCTGGCCGAATTGACGATGGCGTCGGCCGGCCATTTCGTTATATCTCCCACTAACACGCGAAATTGCATGGTATCACATCCTTTACGATATACGCTCGTACATATAAATTCATTATACCATACGGGAAAAGGCGGCGCATAGCGAAGCGGCCTATTTCACAAAAATACTGATGGCCTTCTTGAGCTTTTCCACAGATTCCAAATCGTTTCCCCGCACGGCGTCGGCCAGGCAGTGGTCGATGTGATCCTTCAAGATGACCTTACTGACGCTGACGACGGCAGAATCGACGGCGGCCAGCTGTACCAGCACATCGCTGCAGTCGCGCTCGTCTTCTACCATCCTCTTGATCGCCTCCAAATGGCCCCCGACGCGGGCCAGGCGGTTGACGACGGCCTTCTTCTGCGTATGGCTGCGGTGCGGGCCGCCGGCCGGAGCAGCAGCGCCGCCGCGGCCGTAGGGATCGTAAGAGAATTCGTCGGCCTTCGTCACGCTGACAAAATATAGATCGTCCCAGTCAACGGCAACCGAAAGAGTAAATCCCCCGCCGACAAGATCTGCCGCCAGCATGTCCGCAGGCGGCAGCAGCCGGCGGTCTGCCCGGTCGTCGTGAATGCAGTTTACCTGCTGCCGTCCCATGTCGTGCATGACGATCAGGGAGCCTCCGTCCTTTAAGGATCGCCGCATCTTTTTGACAAAGTCCCGGCTGCGGCTGCTGATATGAGGATAAAAATTCAGGCAGACGACGGCGTCGTAGGCCTGCTCCGGCAGGTCGTATTTCAGCACGTCGCCCTCTACCAGCGAGAGGCCCGGCAAATCGGAAAATTTTTTCCTCGCCTTATCCAGCATTTGCCGGGAATAATCGAGGCCCGTCACCGTTCCCCCTTCGCCGACAGCCCGGCTTATATACGGCAGCAGCACGCCGGTGCCGCAGCCTGCGTCCAGCACCGACGCCCCGGCCTGTATCCTTGCCAGATTCAGCAGAAACTGCAGCTTTTCCGGATTTTCCTTGCGGTCCCGGTCCCATGTATCGGCATAATTTTCAAAATATATATGTTCTTTATCCATTGTCTCTGGTCGTTTCCTTTCATCCTTTTCTATCATTGTAACGGCTGGCCGCAAATTTTACAAACATGAAGTCCGCTCTATGGCGCCCTGAAACAAACGACTGCTCCCGTCGGGGCTTTTTTGCTATAATACAGGTAAGGGAAACACATTCGCGAGGTGAGCCTCTATGACTATGGAAAAACATATCTTTTACTCCGTCTGCATCATCAGCTTTGCCGGCTCATTTTTATCGACAGCCGTCAACATCGCTATTCCCGTCATGTCCCATGAATTCGGTCTGACGCCGGATAAGCTGAGCTGGGTCGTCACGGCCTTCCTGATCCCCACAGCGGCCTGCCTGCTGCCGATGGGAAAGGTATCCGATATCTATGGCCGCAGAAAAACATATGCCGCGGCGCTCCTGGCCTTCGCCCTTACGACGGCTGCCGCTGCTCTGGCAGCGACGCTGCCGGTTCTCGTCGCGATACGGGCCTTGCAGGGCATCGCCTTGTCAGCCGTATACGTATCCTATATGCCCCTGCTGCTGGCAACTACAGACGAGGATTGCCAGGGCCGCATTCTCGGAATCTGCGTCGGCCTGACCTACCTGGGCCTGTCCCTGGGACCGGTCGCAGGCGGCCTGCTGACGGAATATGCAGGCTGGCGCTCTATATTTCTCCTGTCAGCCGTCATGGCTTCCGCAGCCTATCTGTTCATCCGCCCGGTGCGTCAGGAATGGTACGCCAGCGGCGCTCCCTTCGTCAACGCCGTGAGCTCGGCCTTATCCATTGCCGGCATCGTGCTCTTTCTCTGGGGAATATCGTCCTATGCCGAAACGAACCTCCCCTTATGGGCCGGCTTGTTCCTGCTGCTAGCCTTTATCCTTCACGAAAGCCGTTCTTATCATCCCCTGCTGCCGCTGTATATTTTCCGCAGCGTCTCCTTTTCCATGTCCAATCTGGCAGCCTTCATTCAATACAGCGCGACGTACGCCATGTCCTTTCTGCTGTCTCTCTACCTTCAGGTACTGACGGGCTTATCGCCGGCCGTCTCGGGCCTGATACTCCTCGTCCAGCCCATCATCATGGCCCTGCTGTCGCCGAAAGCCGGCGCCTTGTCCGACGCCTACGGCCCCATGCCGATCACGACGGCCGGCCTGGCTCTGACGACGCTGGGACTGGCCTGCTTCGCCGTCTGTCCCGACGCATCCGTCGCCGCAGTCGCCGCCTTTCTCGTCCTCATCGGGACGGGATCTGCCTTATTCGGCGCGCCGAACAACAGCGCCATCATGAGCTCCGTCAAGCCGGCCTATCACGGCGTAGCGTCCAGCATGCTGGCCCTGGCCAGAAATCTCGGACAAGCGTCCAGCATGGCCGTCGTCACGCTGATTCTGTCGCAGCATACAGTGGCAACGGCCTTATACGCCGACGCCGTGCGCGCCGCCCTGCGCCAGTCCTATACGCTGTTTGCCGTCCTCTGCCTGCTTTCAGTCCTCGCTTCACTGGCCCGCGGAAAAAAGAAATAGCCGAGCAGGCCGTCTTCGCGTATAATAGACATATTAAATCTATCATACAAAATATCTGTAAGGAGGTTTTGCCTTATGAAAAAACAAGTAATCACCGCTATGCTTACCGTATCCCTGCTGGCCGCCGGCGGCACAGCCGTCACCCAGGCCTTCAGCCTCGGTTCTATCCTGAAGGTCGGCGGCGTAACAGTCCTCGTCGATAAATTCGGCGACCAAATCAACGATTTTCTCAACAAGCTGCTCATGAAAAACGGCGTCGGCACCGACTACGCGACGAAGGTCGTACCCGTCCTCAGCATCGGCACGGGCAAGTATATCGGAGCCGTCCAGGTCGTCGGCCCGACGGCACAGGTCGATAAGGTCAAGGCCGTCGGCCAGCTCGAAGGCAGTTTCAACAACATCGCCCGGGCGAAAGCACTTATTCCGCTTGAATCCGTCGATATTACTCATCTCAGCCGCGTCCAGGGCGTCGGCGTATCGGCCATCATTGACTTGAAATTCTAGTTTTCTAATCCCCCTCGTCGTGGTAGAATAATATCAGTGACACAAAGGGGGAATTTTTTTGAAAACATATCAGCCGATAACACCTGAAATCATCGATAAACTCAAGGCCATTACGGGCCCGTCATACGTCAAGACCGACCGGGACATTCTCCTGCAGTATCAGACGGATTACGAAACGAATCCGGCCATGTTCCGCGTCCCCGAAGCGGCGGTCCTTCCGGCGAATGCCGAAGAAATCGCGCAGATTGTAAAGCTGGCCAACGAATACGACTTCCCGATTACCGTCCGCGGCGGCGGCACCAGCCTGGCTGCCGGAGCTATCCCGGTCTGCGGCGGCCTCGTCCTGTCGATGGAACGGCTTAACAAAATCATCGAGCTGAACGAAGAAGGCATGTACATGACCGTCGAAGCCGGCGTCCGCACGATCGACATGCAGAATGAAGCTAAAAAAGTCGGCCTGCTTTACGCCGGCGACCCGTCGAGCGCCGAAAGCTGCCTCATCGGCGGCAACCTGGCCACCAACGCCGGCGGCCTCCGCGCTGTCCGCTACGGCGTCACGCGCGACCAGGTCTACTCTCTGGAAATCGTCACGCCGACAGGCGAAATTGTCGAATGCGGCCGCATCCTGAAAAAATGCTCTACCGGCTACGACTTGGAACAGCTCATCATCGGCAGCGAAGGCACCCTGGGCATCATCACCAAGGTCACGGTCAAGCTCATTCCCTTGCCGCCGTACCGCATCGACGTCCTGGCCATCTACACAGACCCGAAAAAGGCCCTGTACATGGTGCCGAAGCTGCTGAAAGCCGGCGTCGACCCGACGAGCGTCGAATACATGGACAACTCCTACGTCCGCGATACAGCCGACTACTGCCAGTATTCCGACATGCCCCATTACGAAGACGGCATCTACGTCATCATCACCGTCGAAACGTTCCGGGAAGACGAATTAGACGCCAAGATGGATACGGTCTGCACGATCTGCGAAGAATCGGGAGCCGTAGAAGTACTGGAAGCCGACGACCGCATCTGGAACATGCGCCGCAACGTCCAGACGTCGTGCGAAATGATCAGCAAGGTCTTCCTCACCGACGACGTCGTCGTTCCCGTCCATAAAATTGCTTCGACCATCGAAAAGATCATGGAAATCGGCGAAAACTATCCCTTCCAGGTTAAGATCAACGCACACATCGGCGACGGCAACCTGCACATCGTCCTCTGCAAAATGGATATGAGCGACGAAGAATGGAATAAAAACGTCGAAGAATTCCATCAGCAGGTATACGCCTACGCCTACAGCGTCGGCGGCAGATTGGCCGGCGAGCACGGCATCGGCGCGAAAAAGCTGAAATACATGGAACAATTTACGCCCCTGGGAGAGCTGAAGATCATGAAGACCATCAAGCGGGCCATGGACCCCAACCTCATCCTCAATCCGGGCAAGGTAATCGACGCGTAAGAGCTGCGAGCGCTGCGCTTTATGCGATACGGCAATATAAAAACGGGATGATTCCGGTGCAATACCGGTTTCATCCCGTTATTTATATGCCGTACATCACCTGTGCCCAGGAGATTCTTATTTCAGCAAAGCCGCAGCCTTGGCGATGTTGTTACGGATCGTCTGGCAGCAGCTCTTGAATTCCTGCAGTTCGTCGTCCGGCAGGTTGTATTCCATGACCTGTTCGACGCCATGAATGCCGATGACGGCAGGCACGCCGCAGAAAATGCCCGTTTCGCCGTATTCGCCGTCCAAGGGAACGCTGGCTGCCATGATTTTCTTTTCATCGTGGAGAATTGCCTTGACAATGGACGCAGCCGTCGAGCAGATGCCGTATTCCGTGCAGTGCTTGCCCTTGTAGGTTACCCAGCCGCCGCCGATAGCCCGTTTTTTCATATCTTCCCGGTCAAAGGCAAAGCGGGGATCGTCGCCATAGTCGGCCAGCGGTTTGCCGCGGAAGTTGACGATAGACCAGGGAACCATCTGGGCGTTGCCGTGTTCACCCATCATATAAGCCGTAAAGGAGTGATGTTCCAGGCCTGTCTGCTGCACGATGGCGCTGATGAGGCGGGACGAATCCAATCCTGTGCCGGTGCCCAATACGCGGCCCTTCGGCAAGCCGCTCTTCTTAGCGATTAAATCGGTAATGACATCGCAGGGATTCGTAATGTTGACAAAAATGCCGTCGAAGCCGCCGGCCATGACCTTGGGGACGTAGTCGGCTACCTGAGCCACCGTATATTCCATTTCGTCGTCGCGGTTGCCCGTAGCGCATAAGGCAATATCGCCGACGGCGTTAACGATAACGTCGCAGTCCTTCAAGTCGGCATAGTCAGCCAACGTATACGTGACGCGGTGCGGCATAAACATGACGGCGTCCATCAAATCCTGCCGTTCGCTTTCGGCCTTCTGGTCGTTGCAGTCGCAGATTTTCACTTCATCAGCAATGCCCATCATGCCCAAAACAAAGGCGACATGAGCGCCTACGTGGCCTAAGCCGACGACGCCGATAACTCGTTTCTTTAACTCCATATGTATCCCTCTTTCTGCATAAGTGCTGTAAATAATAATGTAATGTTTTTATGATAAAGTATTTTTACGGCAAATACAATAGATGTTTTTAAATTTAATGAATTTTGTCAAATACTAAAACGTTTTAATGGAAAATTTCTTCAAAATTTTTATGACTGCTGCAATACACAGCTCCGTCTTCGGAAACGACGACGTCCATCATGGCGTCGTGAGGCTCCATGGGAATCGGCGCGGTCATCATAGCCTTGCGGCACAGCAGTACCCGCAGGAAGGGAGCCTTCGCCAAATAAGCGTCGTAAAATCCGCCGCCATAGCCCAGACGCTGACCTTCTTCATTGCCGCTGACGCAGGGAATCAGTCCCAGGTCGATTTCATCGGGCTGCAGCAGCGGCGCATCCGGCGCCGGCTCCAGTATGCCCCAGGTCCCGGGCTGCAGCTCGTCCAGTCCGCCGATTTCCCGAATCTCCATGACGCCTTTGCCGACGCACAAGGGGACGCCGACCCGTTTTCCCCCGGCCAGCATGCGTTTAATCAGGGGCTTCGTATCAATTTCATGGGCCATGCCGACATAGACGCATATCGTACGGGCCGTCTGATAGGCCGGCAAGGCTGCTACATGGCGGTATATGGCCTTATCGGCCTTCCGGCAGTACGCCGGCGGCAAGGCCCGCATCTGTTCCAGCAGCAGCCGTCTCAACTGATTCTTTTCTTCCCTCTTCGTCATCTGATCCGCCTCCCGTATCGATGTTTCATTGCTTCATTATATCATACCTGCCGGCCCTTCTGTCACAATCCTTATAGGCTGCCGTTAACATATCTTATAGATTGATAAAAAAGTATAATAATTTTAACTTTTCCTCATGACAATTTTAAAATACCATGCTATAATATAAGCAAGAAATGCGGAAGCATTAGAAAGGGGTGAGTCCAGTGAACACAGAGATTATTGAACATGCGTCTGGAGGCAAAGGGCATCTTGTAAAAGAGCACCTATTGTCGGCGGAACAATTGCTGGGCAAGAATGACATGTTCGCGAGAGTCACTCTGGAACCTGGCTGTTCCTTAGGCTATCATGTTCATCATGGCAACGCAGAAGCTTATTATATCCTTTCCGGTGAAGGCGAGTACGACGACAACGGCACAGTCCGAACCGTCAAAGCAGGAGATGTCACTTATACGTCGGACGGAATGGGTCACAGCATCGAAAACAAGGGCGGCGAAAACCTGGTTTTCATCGCGTTGATTATTAAAAACTAAATATTGTCCACTTATTTCGCTTGATGATTCGCCAATGTTCGTTAGTACTAACTTGTCGGATTTTAGTTCTTCGAGCTTTTCGAATACTTGCAGATTTGCAAATCAAAGTAGTCCACAGTTTGAGACGAATGTATGTATTTAGCGAGGTTAAAGATACCAGAACCAAAAACCATATGAATATGAATCCTATACCATAAGGCCCGGTACGCATATGTCGCGTGTATACCGGGTCTTTATCATGTATAAAATAATCCCCTCGGCCAATATACCGAGGGGATTATCCTTTATATGCTTCGGCTCGCCGCGGCCTTCATGGCCTTGACGTATTCGTAAATATGGGGGCCTGCTTCGGCTCCGTACTTGCCGATGATCTTGACGATGGCACTGCCGATGATGACGCCGTCAGCGACGGCGGCGATCTGTTCGGCCTGCTCAGCCGTATTGATGCCGAAGCCGACTGCACAGGGCACGTCGGTCACGCTTTTCGCCACGTCGATGATTTCCTTCAAGTCCGTCGTGATCTCGCTGCGCGTCCCTGTAACGCCCAGAGACGACACGATGTACAAAAAGCCCTGGCCGACGGCGGCGATTTCCTTAATCCGCTCCTTCGATGTCGGCGCGATCATGGCGATGATGTCGACGCCGTACTGCGCCGCCTCGTTGGCAAATTCGCTCCGTTCCTCAAAGGGCACGTCGGGAACGATGACGCCGTCAACGCCCGTTTCGGCGCATTTTGCAAAGAAGGCACCCTTTCCGTAATTAAAAATCGGATTGGCATAGGTCAAAAATACCAGCGGAATCTGGGACTGCTGCCGTACCATTTCGACGAGGCGGAATACATCTTCCAGCCGCGTGTTGACTGACAGGGCCCGGATATTGGCCTCCTGGATGACGACGCCTTCGGCGATGGGGTCGGAAAAGGGAATGCCGATTTCCACCAAATCCGCACCGGCCCGTTCCATTGTCAAAATATATTCGCAGCTCTTTTCTATCGACGGATCTCCTGCCGTCAAAAATCCAATAAAAGCCTTGCCGTCTTTAAATGCGTTTTTAATCTTACTCATGGATGTCCCTCCCTTTATATCTGGCAATCGCCGCTACGTCCTTATCGCCGCGGCCTGACAAGCAGACGATCATCACGTCGTCTTTATTCATCTTCGGCGCCAGCTGCATCGCGTGGTACACGGCGTGGGCGCTTTCAATGGCGCAGATGATGCCTTCCGTTCGGGCCAAATATTCAAAGGCTTCGACGGCTTCGTCGTCCTTTACGGGAACGTACTGGGCCCGGCCGCTTTCATACAGATGGGCGTGTTCCGGCCCGATGCCCGGATAGTCGAGGCCGGCGGAAATGGAATATACTTCGTCAATCTGCCCCTGGTCATTCTGGCAGAAAATCGATTTCATGCCGTGGAAGATACCAACGCTGCCTTTGGAAATCGTCGCGGCGTGGAATTTCGTGTCGATGCCCTTGCCGGCAGCCTCGCAGCCGATGAGCCGTACCGATTCGTCGCCGATGAAATGGTAAAACATCCCCATGGCGTTGCTGCCGCCGCCGACGCAGGCCAGCACGGCCGCCGGGAGCTTTCCTTCCCGTTCCAAAATCTGCGCCCGCGCTTCCTGGCTGATGACGGACTGGAAGTCGCGGACCATCATCGGGAAGGGATGGGGCCCCATGGTCGAACCGATGACGTAATGCGTGTCGTCTACGCGGCTGACCCATTCGCGCATCGCTTCGTTGACCGCATCCTTAAGAACCTTCGTCCCTGTAGAGACAGCGTGAACTTTCGCCCCCAGCAATTCCATGCGGTATACGTTCAGAGCCTGCCGTATCGTATCTTCTTCGCCCATAAAGACTTCGCATTCCAAGCCCATAAAGGCCGCGGCCGTCGCCGTCGCCACGCCGTGCTGGCCCGCCCCCGTTTCAGCGATAACCCGCGTCTTGCCCATCTTCTTGGCCAGCAGGCACTGGCCCAGGGCGTTGTTGATCTTATGGGCTCCCGTATGATTCAGGTCTTCCCGTTTCAAATAAATCTTCGCGCCGCCCAAATCCTCAGTCATCTTGCCGGCGTAATACAGCAGCGACGGTCTGTTGGCGTAATTATCCAGCAGGCCCTTTAATTCCCGCTGAAACTCCTCGTCCTGCTTATAAAAGGCATAGGCCTTTTCCAAACGATGAATCTCGTTCATCAGCGTTTCCGGTATGTATTGTCCTCCAAAGAGTCCGAATCTTCCATTGCTCATGATGTACCTCCTAAAAAGTATGTCTTATTCGCCTTACGAATTCTATCATTTTCTGTCTGTCTTTTACGCCCGCCGTTTCTATGCCGCTGCTCACATCTACGGCATAGGGGCGAAGCTCGGCTGCCGCCGCGGCGTTGCCCGGATGCAGCCCGCCGGCCAGAAAATAAGGCCTGTCCAGCGCAGCAGCCAGCGACCAGTCGAAGGTT